>NZ_JACGWF010000028.1:0-43691 GCF_014077595.1 Colwellia sp. 6M3
AATTAAATGGGATTAATAAATAATTGGTTATTACTCTTCGATAGCTTTTGGAGGGATCCTTGGCTCAAGTTGTGAGATAAACTCAACCAGCGTATCTGCTATTTTTTTATGTGGTTCACAGCCCACTTTTTCCACCCAAATCTCACCTGTATCATTGTCTAGTGAAATAATATGGTTATCATCATCGGTAGTGGCAAAAAAGATCGTTAGCTTTTGTTTCAATTTCGTTTTCATTAAAATATGGCCGATAATATTTTCTTGTAAACGAGCAAAGTCTTCTGCGCTCCAAGCAAATAAAAGCGACAAATCCCCTTCTGCACAGCTAGCGTCTAAACTGTCACTGTACATAGTGGTAAAATACTGTTTAATATCATGATGAATCGTGACTTCTAAAGCTGCTTCAACATTATTAAAGGTTAATGTTTCTTCAAGTTTAATGGGATGCCAGAGCGAAAACTCTTCTTCATGAATACCTTGCTCACAAGGTGAAGGCCAATCTTCAACTTGATGTGTTATGGGTAAATGTTCAAACCTGTGTTGATATGCTTGTAAGTAATCTTGTGAAAAATTCCATACCAGTTCATTGAGTGAATTATTTGATATTTTCATCTAACGATTAATTCCTATAAAATAAAGAAAATTTTATTCATATTGTACAACCAGAGAAGAAAATACTCAAAAATGAGCACTTATACAAACGCAAAAGCACTCAGTAAATTAACCCTTGGAAAAGCAACAGAGTATTGTAGCCAATATAACCCAACATTGCTGCAAGCAGTGCCAAGAAGCCTAAATAGAGATAGTTTGGGCTTAACAATGGATAATATACCTTTTAAAGGTGAAGATGTTTGGTATGGTTACGAACTTTCTTGGCTCAATGATAAAGGTAAGCCAGTTGTTGCTGTTGCTGAGTTCAGCTTTCCTTGTACTAGCCCAAACATTGTTGAATCAAAGTCATTTAAGCTTTATTTAAATAGTTTTAACCAGACTAAGTTTTCATCATGGCAATCTGTCGAGTCAGCTTTAGTAAAAGACCTATCCGCTACCGCTGGCGCAAATGCTGAAGTAAAACTCTTTACAGTAAATAATTGTCCTGCACTGCAGTTATCTGTTGATAACGCTGTATGTATTGATGATATTGATATTGAAATAGATCAATATCAATTAACGCCTGAGCTATTACAGAATGCCTGTCACGACAATGGAGAGAATGTAAAAGAGTATTTGGTTTGTCATTTATTAAAGTCAAATTGCTTAATTACAAATCAACCAGACTGGGCCAGTATTTATATAAAATACAATGGCAAGAAAATTTGTCATGCCACTTTATTAAAGTATTTGATTTCGTTTCGACAACATAATGAGTTTCATGAACAATGTGTGGAACGTATTTTTTGTGATATTCAGCATTTTTGTCAAGTAGAAAGCCTCACAGTATTTGCTCGATATACACGCAGAGGTGGTTTAGACATAAACCCTTTTCGCTCCACAACGCAAAACAAAGCACCTGCATTGAGAACATTGAGACAATAACCAACAAGAGTGCTTGTTTTTTGAACTAAAATTCATTAGTTATGCACTAATACTAGCTTTTTATACTGGAATGTTTATTATTAATATATACTGAAAATATAGCTTTATTTTTGTTGTTAAGACTCTATTTTAATTAGCATTAACAGTGCTAATTTTCCATTGTGTTGCATTTTAGGGAAGATTTATATGAGCGAAAACTCAGTCGCGGATAAAACTATCAAAGATTTAAAGTCTCGACTTAAATCCGCTGTAATCTCTCGTACAGAATTAGAAAACGAATTTAGTGCACAATCAGCTCTGTTAACTGGCTTTATTGGCAAACTATCTCAGGCTTGTAAAGGCACAGATATATTGCTTGATAACAAATTAGCAAACTTAAGATCTACTCTAAAAACAGCAACAAGCTTTACAGACTTTGAAAAAGATATTAAAACGATTTCCACACTTCTTCGACAGTACTCACTAAAAAATGATAAAAATAGAATTGAAATACATGATCAATTAAGTAATTCCAGTACTGGCCTACAAAAAAGTAAAAACTTTCCAAAAGAAAGCCGTCGTCAGCTTCAAACCTTAATAAATAAAGCTGAAGAAGGCCATGCGTCATTAATTCAATACATACCATTAATGAGCGAAATTATCGCTTTTTATGAGAGTATAATACACAGTCAAATTAAGCTAGCTGTTGACCAATCACAAACAACAGATACCAGTAAACCTGTCGCACTTGATAAAATTAATCATGTTGAAGTTAAAGCAGAACTTGAAAGTAACACTGTAGCAATTCAACAAGAGGCCCCAAAAGAATTACTAGGCAGATTTAGTTCGATCTTAAATACCTTAGTTATCTCTAAAAAACATAAAGCGAATGTCAGCAAAATTAAGTCCAGCTTACACGGCCAAATTTCGAACCAGAACTTAATGACTGAATGTCTCAATGTTTTTGATTTCATGATTGAAGATCTTGAACAAGAGCGTAGTCGAGCTAAAGTGTTTTTATCTACCATTAGCGAAACACTTACATCTGTTCAAATGTCAGTTACAGCAACCATTGCAACTTCATCTGAATCAAACGATCAACATGCTGCAATTAATTTAGAGCTAACTGAAAAGATAAAAGAAGTCAGCATCGGCATTAACGATGCAGGTTCGTTAACTGAAATGAAAGTCGATGTTAACGATAAAATTCAGCAAATTGCCAAAACCCTGCAAAATAAAGCTGAATTAGAAAATAGCCAAAATATAGAGTTGAATGAAAAACTCAACAGCATGTCAGCAAAAGTTGAAAAACTAGAACAACAAAGCAAAATTTTTGAAAAACGCATACAGGAAGTTCAAGCCAAAAGCTTTCAAGACGCCTTGACCAAGTTAGCTAATAGAGCATCGTTTGATGAGTTTTTTGCTAAAGAACTGGTTAGATTTCATCACAAACAATTTGATCTCGCCATTACTGTTATCGATTTGGATGACTTTAAGCGCATCAATGATACTTTCGGCCATACCGCAGGTGATAAAACCCTACAGGTTATTGCTGATACCCTAACAAAAGTTATGGGTAATGATGTTTTTATTAGCCGTTATGGTGGTGAAGAGTTTGTTTTAATTTTTAAAGATGTTGATAAAATAACGGTAATGAATCGACTTAATATGTTACGTAAAAAAGTAGCAAGCTTACCATTTACCTTTAAAGGCACACGCGTCACTATAACGCTATCTATCGGTATAACTTTAGTCCAAAGAGATGATATTGTTCATTCTGCATTTGAACGTGCAGATACCGCACTATACCGAGCAAAACATGAAGGTAAAAACAAAGTAGTTTACGGGTAAAAAAACGAGGAAGTAGAATTATGCACACTCAAGTTAATCCCGTAGGTAAAATGAACTTACTGTCTCAAGCAGAAGTTGACCATTTACAGCAGTCAGCTACAAGTGAGCTCTATAACCTATTTCGTAATTGTTCTCTGGCAGTCCTAAATGCGGGTAGTCATACCGACAATGCAGAAGATATATATCAACAATTTCAAGATTTTCAAATTCAGGTTTTACGCCGTGAGCGTGGTGTTAAATTAGCGTTAGATAACCCGCCTGAGCATGCCTTTGTTGATGGTGTAATTATTAAAGGTATTCAAGAACACCTTTCAGCCGTATTACGAGACATTTTATTTATTGGCGATTGTTACACAGCTAATACTAAGGCTACCGACAGCGCAACCAATATGACTTTCGATATGTTACGCAATGCAAATGCGATCATACCTGACAGTTCACCTAACTTGATCACCTGCTGGGGTGGTCATTCAATTAATAGTATTGAGTACAAATACACCAAAAAAGTTGGCTACCATCTTGGCTTGCGTGGTTTTAATATTTGTACAGGTTGTGGACCGGGCGCAATGAAAGGTCCAATGAAAGGTGCTACGTTTGGCCATGCAAAACAACGAAACACTACTGGGCGTTATTTAGGCTTAACTGAACCTAGCATAATTGCAGCAGAGCCACCAAACCCAATAGTTAATGAATTGGTTATTATGCCTGATATTGAAAAACGCCTTGAAGCCTTTGTACGTATGTCACATGGCATTATCATTTTCCCTGGTGGCGCAGGAACAGCAGAAGAATTACTGTATATATTAGGTATTATGCTGCACCCAAAAAATCAATCTCAAAAGTTACCTATTATTTTAACTGGGCCAATTGAAAGTGCTGAGTACTTTCAACAACTTGACACCTTTATTGGTGCTACTCTTGGTGAGTCGGCTCAGGCACTTTATGAAATTATTATTGACGATCCTGAACAGGTCGCAAAAACATTAAAAGCCACCACCGAAGATGTTGTCGCACACCGAAAACTTACGGGTGATTCTTACCATTTTAATTGGTCATTAGTTATCGAAGCTGAATTTCAGCAACCTTTTGAGCCAAGCCACGAGAATATGGCTGCATTAAATTTACATTACGAACAAAATATCGCGTCATTAGCCGCTCATTTGCGCCGAGCATTTTCGGGTATCGTCGCGGGTAATGTTAAAGCAAGTGGTATTAAGGCAATACGTGAAAAAGGTCCTTTTGAAATTAGTGGTGACAGTAAAATAATGGCCTTAATGGATACACTGTTAAAATCTTTCGTAAAACAACAAAGAATGAAATTGCCTGGCAGTGAATATATACCTTGTTATACCGTTATTGAAGGCTAATTGATGACTGTAAATTTGGTATTAATAGATGCGCTGAACTTGATCAGAAGAATTTATGCTGTTCAAGAGCGACCATTCTTATTAAATAATGAATTAGCAGAGAATACCAAACAACAAGTTTTATTTAATACCGAGAAAGCATGCGAACTAGCTTTAGAAAAAATACTAGAACAGTTACAACCGACTCACGCACTTGCTGTTTTTGATTCTCAAACACCATGCTGGCGATATGATGTTTATCCAGACTATAAAAAGGGCCGTAAGAAAATGCCTGAGCATTTGGCCAATAAATTAGCTGATATTCAAGACCGCTTTATGAACCACTCCGTTGATTCTTTAGTGTCAGAAACTGATGAGGCAGACGATTTAATTGCAACTTTAGCCATCAAAGTCGCGTTACGCGGTCAAAATGTAACAGTAGTATCTACTGATAAGTGTTTTTTATCGTTATTAAATCCCAATATACGGGTATATGATTACTTTAATCGTCGCTATTTAGACGAAGAATATGTGCTAAATAAATTTAGCGTAAAACCAGATAAATTAATGGACTTATGGACATTGACAGGCGATAACACCAACAAAATACCGGGAGTTGCGGGTATTGGGCAAGTAACAGCGTCTCAACTATTAAACCAATATGGCTCCATTAAAAGTATTCTCAATGCTACAGACTTAAAGAACAGCATCAGCGAAAAGCTATCGCAGCATAATGAACAAATATCACTAAGTCGCCGGCTATTAACATTAAAAATAGATATACCATTAGGCTTTAATTTAAAAGATATCAGACTTCCTTGTGAAAATGCACTTGCCAGTAGTTAACAATCTGGTAACATCAAAACCTATCAATGTGTATTGAGTTTTCAACAAAAGTCATGTTGAAAAAACTAGGCGATTTTTGATTGCCAATCTCTAATTTCAAACATAAATATAGTGATTTATAGGCCAATATATTTATGTTGAAGTTAAGTTTATATACTCAAATGACAAAAAAATATCAAAGCCTCGTTGAAGTAGGTTCAAGGAATTTAAGTGAATAAAAAAGTTATTGCTCGGATCTTAATTGCATTAATAGCATACGGTATATTTGTAGCACTCGTGGTTAATTTTTACGATGACAGCCCAGCACAAATGCAATGGGAAGATAGAGAAGCATATAACAGACAGTTTATAGCTAAGCTTGAATTAAAAAACTTCAATTTCAACAGTGCTATAGAGCAATTAGGTAGTCCTGATATTACAGAAGCAAAATTAGTTGATGAAACAAGCTATCAAGTCAGCTTTTACCGAACTCAACATGTAAAATCTGACGGCATCACAACGCAAGATGAATGCACCGCTTTGTTATTTACTAATGGCGTTCTTACCGCTATTGGTAACACGGCGTATGAACAATTCAAAACTCTTTAAATATCATTAACGAATATTTATTTAAGCTTTTGCACTTAAATGAGCAACTTATTTTCAATATATTTATTATCAAGTATTAATGTTGATCGTTATGCGATTGTTAGGTCTATTTCGTTTAAATTCAGTCCAAATTAAGAAAGTATGATTGTAGACTAAAGTTTAACGCTAAAACTTACTAACTGCTCGGATTAGTTGCTATAATGACTCACTCAATTTAATTGAATCAACATAATCAGCGCGGCATCAATATGCCTATTAAAATTGCTTTATATTTACCATTAGCGCGCTCTTCTCACAACTTTAAAACAGTAATATTCAAAAGGTAGTTTAACAATGGCAAAACAAACCATAACAGTAATCCCTGGTGACGGTATAGGTCCAGATATTATAGACGCAACGATCAAGATACTTGATAAAGCCGGCTGTGATTTTGAATATGAGTATGCAGATGCTGGCCTAACAGCATTAGAGAATCATGGTGATTTAGTACCTGAATCTACATTAGCACTGATCGAAAAAAACAAGATAGCACTAAAAGGCCCATTAACTACACCGGTCGGTGATGGTTTTACCTCGATTAACGTGACATTACGTAAGCATTTTCAACTTTATGCTAATGTTCGCCCAGTATTATCATTTAAAGGTACTAAAGCGCGTTATGAAGATATTGATATCATTACTATTCGTGAAAATACCGAAGGTATGTATTCAGGTTTAGGTCAAACGCTTTCAGAAGACGGAAACTATGCAGAAGCAAGAAGCCTTGTTACTCGAGAAGGTGCTGAGCGTATAGTAACTTTTGCTTACGAAACCGCGATTAAAGAAGGTCGTAAAAAAGTAACGGCTGTACATAAAGCAAATATATTAAAATCTACTTCAGGTTTATTTCTAAAAGTTGCCCGTGAAGTAGCCACTCGTTATCCGCAAATAGAATCAACAGAAATGATTGTAGATAACTGTTGTATGCAGTTGGTAATGAACCCTGAACAGTTTGATGTTATCGTTACTACCAATTTATTTGGTGATATATTATCAGACTTATGTGCTGGGTTAGTCGGTGGTCTTGGTATGGCACCTGGCGCTAACATTGGTAAGAGTTGTGCAATATTTGAAGCCGTACACGGTAGTGCGCCTGATATTGCAGGTAAAAACTTAGCTAATCCAACTTCAGTTATTTTAGCCGCCATTCAAATGTTAGAGTATTTAGGTATGGCAGAAAAAGCTAACAATATTCGTCGTGCGATAACAGAAGTAATAGAGTCTGGTGATCGTACAACACGTGATCTTGGCGGTACACATGGTACTTCAGACTTCACTCAGTCGGTATTAGAGCGTTTATAAACCCGATAATCCACTTAGTTAACTCTATATAATCATTCTAAAAAACCAAGTCTACGACTTGGTTTTTTTATGTGCTGCTTATTTCAGATAATATGGTATTGGTTATTCAACTTGGCTAACAGCTAAGATCACCAAATATTTAGAACGGCGTTTATCAGCAAAGCTCCCATCACGTAATCTTTAAAATGTAACTAATTAGCATTTATTAAAACCCTCACTATACTTTGTTAAGTTTTATAGGCTACTTCCTATATTAGCGCTATATAAACTTAACACTGAACTGCTCCAAGGATGAAAGTAGTTATAGTAATGCAGTTAAATACTCATTTTTCGTATAAAGCGAACTTCTTAAGGGCTAATAAAACAAACAAATCAGAACAAAAGGATTTTGTTATGAAACCAAAAAGTTTAAAAGTTATTACCTTACTCTCCATTTTTTTCATGGTAAGTAATAGCCAAGCATCATTAATAAGTTACGACCTATTAGCACCCAATGCTTCAACAAATATCAGTTATAGCAATCAGTTCACCAATGCTTTTAGCAGTAGTAAGGATGGCTTTCAAATATATCAACAAGATCAGACCTTCAATATACCTAGAAATTTATTAGATAAAGGCACAGCAGTGACTAAAGATAGCTTAGGTATAGTAACTAAAAGCAATAAAGACGCATTCTTTGGTATTGTTGATACTGTTAACCAAGACAACACAAGCAGTGACGCTGTAGCGACTTGGCAAATAAATATTGCCAATTTGTCAGCCATTACATTTTTAGCCGATATGGCTGCAATGGGTGACTTTGAGAGTAGTGATTGGTTCGAATGGCGCTATAGTGTAGACAACAAACCATTTACTCGACTGTTTCAGGGAATAACTAATGATAGTACTCTTCAGCAGTACGATTTAGCCGATGGCAGTTCAGTCACACTTTTCGACCCCATGACTGTAAACTCAACATTATTAGGCAATAAATTTACCACATTCGCTTCACCTAATTTAACCACTGGGAATTTATTAACTATTGAGTTAAAAGCTAAAGTTAACAGTGATAGCGAGGTTATTGCGTTTCAAAATGTTGTCCTACAAGCTGAAAATAATGCCGTAGTGGTGAGTGAACCGACACCATTAGTACTTATGTTGTTCGCATTAATTTTTGTTATGACAAACCAACCATTGTCTCGGCGGTTAAAAATTAATTAACACCACTTGTACTGGTTTGTTATTGAAAGATTGATAATTAAAATAGAAAAACGCCCGACATTATTACTCGTAATATTAACTTGCGTTAGTAGTAATGTCGGGCGTTTACAATTTTTTTACAACAGTCTAACTTACAACTCTGTTGGTGGAGGAGAAAGTAACCTAGCGTGAACAGTGACTTCTTCACGATCATAATATAAATGTTTAGCAAACAGTTCATATTTAACATTGTAATGAGAAAACGCATCTTTCATGGTTTGCAAATCATCATTAACTTGTTGGTATCGACCTTTCATAGGTAGTTTTAAGTTGAAAATAGCTTCTTGGCATTGACCTTTTAATAACCACTCGCTCATCAATTTTGCCACACGTTGAGGCTTCTCAATCATGTCACAAACTAACCAATAAACGTTTTTCTTTTGTGGTACATATTTAAAGCCATCCATAGTACGATGCTTTACTTGACCCGTTTGCATTAAAGACTCTGCCATCGGGCCATTGTCGATTGATGTTACCATCATGCCGCGACGCACCAATTGATAAGTCCAACCACCAGGTGCAGCACCCAAATCAACGGCATTCATGCCTGAAGTTAAACGTATATCCCACTCTTCTTTAGGAATGAAGTACAAAAAAGCTTCGTCTAGTTTCAGTGTTGAGCGACTCGGTGCAGCATTAGGAAATTTTAAACGCGGAATACCCATAACATGTGGTGAAGTATTTCGTGCAAGAGAAAAACCAAATATGACCTCTTTTCCTGATAAAAATAACGCATGTAAAACTGCGCCATCTTTATTGCCTTTTTCGGTCAATATTGCTTCTTTTCTCAATGCTTGTCGTAATGGAACAGCCAATTTTCGACAAAATTTTGATAACTCTTTACCATCATTAGTATCAGGTGTTTCCATACGCAAGTCTGCATATTGCCACTCTTTACCTAATGCTTCTACAATCGCTTCAACGCGATTGTAATCAGGTAATTCAATTTTTTCGGTAACAGTAACGAACCATTGGCGAGCAAATATAAGTCGGCGTAATGGAATCTTCTCCATTAGGGCTTCACCCTCTTCTGGATTATTTAGATGAAAATAAACCACGCCCTGATTTTTAGTTAACTCTAGATAGCCGTATACTTCATTCCATGAAGCTTTTTCTTGAATTTCTGCGCCACATTCTTTTTCAAATCCGGGGCGACAATAAAGCACTATTGCAGTCATATTGATTATTTACCTAACTTTTGATCAAACATTTTAGTACCTGCAAATCCGACCAATAGCCATGCAAGTGCAAATGACAGGCCGCCTGATGGCGCCAGCTTTCCAATACTCAAAACATCGAATATAGTTTTGATATACAAACTACCACTGAAAAAAACGATACCGAGTGCAAATAATATCCCTGCGCTCAATAATATAGCCTTTGAATGAAGCTTGTATAAGATAATGGTTAGCATAAGCGCCAACGTATGAAAAAACTGATACGTTAATGCTGTCATTAGTCGTTCTTGTGACGCCAAAGGTAGCGATTGTCCACCATGGGCTAACCAAGCGCCGAATAATACAGAAAAACAACCACTGATACCAACAAATATCATCAGTAGTTTAGCAGTCATTATTAATTTCATCGATAAAACTCCTCATTCCAAAAACCGCAGCACGTTTGTGTTGTGCTAAAGTTTGACCAGATTTAACCCGCGGCTTTAAATCATGGTCGCCATCATTAAAGAAATGTAATTGGCAACGTGAAGAAATTTCATAATCATTAATTTCTATTTCGCTACCCAAAGCGTCTCTTTCTCCCTGCAATATAAGTACGGGCAATTGTGTTTCTTGCAGGGGTGCTAAACGTAATTTTTCTGGTTTTTTTACCGGATGAAATGGGTAACCTAAACAAATAACCCCTTTAATATTATGCGCGTCCATTAATGGCTTATCACCAGCCAAAGTTGCCGCTACTCTGCCTCCCATCGATTTTCCAGCAATAATTATCGGTAAATCTGTTTTAAAATTAGCGATTATCGACTTATAGCAGTCGACAAGTTTTGGCATTCTATCTGGCGGGCGTCTTTTGCCATCGAGTTTTCGCTTATCCATGTAAGGAAAATTAAAACGTAAAACGCTCAGTTGTTGTGAATTCATTTCTTCAACGAGATCTTCGATGTAATGATGATGCATATCTGCACCCGCACCGTGAGCAAAAATCACCACAGCTTTCGCGTTTTTAACCTCGCATAGTTCATGACTAGTATTTACCGGAGTAATTACGTTTATTTCGTGACTATCAACCGTTTTATTATGGCTCATAACAATTGTCCTTCATCAGCCACCGTTTGCAGCACCCACTCACGAAATGCTGTTATTTTTCCTAATTCTAATTGTTGTTCTCTGCAGACGATATAATAAGAGTTCTTACTGATTAAGACTTCTTTAAATGGACAAACTAACCGACCGTTATCAATGTCAGGTTTAGCTAATACACTGTGAGCTAGGGCAACACCTTGTGCGTGAATTGCTGCCTGTAAAACCATAGCCGAATGACTGAATATTGGGCCGTGGTTCACATTCCCCCCTTTTACATCAACATGCTTAAACCATCTTTTCCAATCTCTTCTAGAGGTGTCATGTAATAGCGTGTGATTTGCTAAGTCTTCAATACAATTTAACGGTTTTTTACCTGCTAGTAGCAATGGTGAACAAACGGGGATTAAATATTCAGTATGTAATTGCTCAGCATGAATACCTTTCCAGCGTCCCCGGCCATAATATATGGCTAAATCAACATCCTCAGTCAATGAGTTCTCAGGTTGATCAACCGCTTTAATTCGCACATCGATATCAGGATGTAATAAGTTAAATGTATTTAGCCTAGGTACCAGCCACTGTATTGCAAAGCTAGGTTGCAAGCTAACGGTAATGGCACCTTTCTCGCCACGGGCTAATAGCCTTTCGGTTGCATCATGCAAGGCATTAAAAACATCTTTAATATCGAGATAATAAGACTGCCCTTCCTCAGTCAGCAACAATGACCTATTTTTACGCATAAATAATTTTATACCTAAATTATCTTCTAGCGCTTTTATTTGATGACTAATAGCCGCTTGAGTGACGAATAATTCTTCAGCAGCCTTGGTAAAACTCAATTGCCGCGCAGAAGCTTCAAAAGCCCTGATAGCGTTAAGTGGTGGGAGTCTATTTGCCAAGATACACCTATTGAATTGTATAAGTAACGAGTCATGTCATGCATATTTTATCAAATAATCTGCATAACCATTTCGGATTAGTTTTTCTAATGAATGTCATTATAATTAGTCAGTTTAACATTTACCAGCATTACCGTATTATAGCCTCAATAGATGAAGGACTTCATCTTTACCCCGACATAATCGGCTATAATCAAACAGGCTCCCAACCCTTGTTTGCAATTGAAAAGAAAGAGTCCCAAAAACATCTATAAATACTATTGACGTTTTATTACAGGTGACTTATGAAAAACATTATTAAATTATCAACCATTGCTATGTTTGCTTTAATGGCAAACAGCAGCCAAGCTACACAATTAGTAGAAGCTCAATCTATTAACGCCATTGAACTTATGGCAACAACCAAATTACATTTAGAAGAGTCTATTAAGTTAAATACGATAGCATTTAACCCTATCGAAAAAACGGCTCGTGCTCAAGTCGCAATGAACGAAGTTAAAATTAACTTAAACGGACAGACCATCAGTAAAAGTATTCCACTTGCTGAATAAGTTGGTTTTTGTTCATTAAAAAAGGTGCTCGATGGCACCTTTTTTATTGGCTTTTTTATTGGCTTTTTTATTGGCTTTTTTTTTTGCTGCCTTACTAATCTCACGATCTAAATTCTTTATCTATTGTCTTAATAACCTATTGCCCGTTCGCGTCATCGATTGAGATGATATAAAGCTTTTCTAGCAAGTAATCTACATCAAGTTTACGTTGAGCAAATTGTTTATCTTTTATCTCATGAGTGGCTATGCATTCAATCTTAAAGCCCGAGAATAAGCTTTTCACATCAGTTTCGGTTATAGCAAATGGTGGCCCAATCAGTTGCTCTATTGGAAACTCAACGGTCACTAAAAACAAACGAGTCTGCGACGAAAAGAAAGTTTTTAAATGATTTACATATTGCTGCTGCATAGTTGTTGGCAATGCAATTAGTGCCGCACGATCATATATCCAATCTATGCGATCAATGGCGTTGGCCGAGAGCTTAAAGAAGTCACCTTGCAACAAGGTAAGTTGCTGACATGTATACTTTTCGAATTCACCTACGTTATGCTTTTGATAGGCAATATTATTTCCTATAAAAAAGTCTCGACAAGCTATGTCACTTAACTCATTGCCTGTCACTTGCATAAGCTTGGCTAAATAGGCCATATCAAGCGTTTTACCACATAAAGGTACAAACACATGCCTATCAGTAGCCAAGAGTCTTTTATCGAAGTATTCAGCCAAAAATGGGTGCACATCATGCTGATGAAAACCCAACAGGTTGCGCTCCCAACATTTCTGCCAAAAGCTGTTATTCATTATGCATATGCCACGGCATTTATTTTTAGCCTACGACAACAATTAACCAGGGAATACACGGTTATTTTGCCAAACTTTGCTGATAATGGCATCAAATGATAAAGATGCTGCTTTTGAAAACTTTTCAGCAAGGCCTTTTTTAGTCGCATACTTAATTTGAACGATTTTATGAGACTTACAACGCGCTTGCAGGTAGTCGTCACTGGTTTGTAGTTCGTCAATAAGACCTAACTCTTTAGCTTGCGTACCAAACCAATGTTCACCCGTTGCCACTTTAGCAATATCAAGACTTGGACGGTGTTCACTAACAAAATTCTTAAAAAGCACGTGTGTTTCCTCAAGCTCCTCAACAAATTTTTCGCGACCTTTATCAGTATTTTCACCAAACATTGTTACCGTGCGTTTAAACTCACCAGCAGTAAATTGTTCAAAATCGACATCATTTTTCTTTAGCAGTTTATGAAAATTTGGTACTTGAGCTATAACGCCAATTGAACCAATAATAGCAAAAGGTGCTGATACTATTTTATTAGCGACACAAGCCATCATATAGCCGCCACTTGCAGCAACCTTATCAACAGAGGCCGTTAATGGAATATTTTTTTGGCGCACACGATCAAGTTGCGAAGCAGCTAAACCGTAGCCATGTACCATACCGCCGCCACTTTCTAAACGTACGAATACTTCATCACTTGGTTGAGCAACCGTTAATATTGCGCTAATTTCTTCACGTAAAGAGCCAACTTCCTTCGCGTCAATGCTGCCATTAAAATCTACAACGAATAAGCGTGGGGTAACTGTTTTTTCTTCACTTTCGTCTTTACTTGCTTTTTTGGCAATTTTTGCTTTTTCTTTATCCGCTTTTTTGTCTTTCTTTTCTTTTTCTTTTAACTCATCTTTCGATAATAAGTGATGAATAATATCTTCTTCAACTTCACTGTATTGCTCTGACAAATCAATAATTTCTAATTCACCTTTTTTACCACCCTGCTTCATTGCTGATGATGCTATAGCAATAATGATAGCAATGACTGCTATAACGAAGGTGATAGCTTTCGCTAAAAACAAACCGTATTCATACAAAAATTCCAATGCTTCTCTCCTAACCAACAAGCTAACGTTTAATAACCTTGCTGTTATGTATTAATTTTAAAATTATTCTATCTAACAATATGGGGTAATTAGTTTATAAATAAAGGTCTATGCTCAAATTATTCAATAAAGTTAACCTTGTAAATAAGCACCAATAAAAAAGCCCTCTAATGAGGGCTTTTTTTGACTTAAGGTAAACTTAGTCTTGTTTTACAACTGCAGCGTCTGTAACTGTAATTAGTTGTCCCATGCTTGCAAAGAATGTCGCAACTTGCGTTTGCATTTCTTGCGTAGCTCGAGCACTTAATTCAGCGTCAGGCGAAGCACCTGCTGCATCAGGAAGTGGGTTCAATATTGAACTATGATGACCACTAACAAACCTTACCGCACCAGAACCTTGTGTTGTTTCGCTAACACTTGGTAAGCCTAGGAAAGCAATCGCAGGTTCAGTACCGCCCATTGGCGTAAATGGTGCCGTATTAGTCACTGTTTGGTCTGGAAGGTTATCAGCACCATTGCCCACTACTTCAATTAAATGTGTCGGGGTTTGAGTAGCGGCTAGTGTTTGCACATAAGCAATTGGGTCGCCTGAGTCAGTCACCGTTTGTGCAGCAAATGTAAACTGCGCAAAACCAGCATCTAATGTTGCTTTTTGTTCAACTGTTAAGGCATCGTAAAAAGCAAAGTAGAAGTCACTCAATTCCGTTTGGGTATACCCAGCAGGTAAAGTTGCGTCAACCGCTGCTTTAAAGTCAGGCGATAACTGCAAGGTAAGGTTAGATTTAGCTAAACCTTCAAATGCCGGTGAATCAATACCAAAATTAGCTAACATTAAACCAGGCATAGCTAAAGATGTGCTAGCAATGTTAAATAAGCCGTCTACTTGTGGGCTTAACTCAGTATTCGCTAAACCAACTGTATTCATACCATATATGCCACCTAATGAGTGACCTAAAAGGTGAACTTTAGAGCTATCTATTTTAACCGGATTTCCTTCAACATGAACACCACCTAGGAAGTTCATACCTAAACGTAAACCTAATAAGTCAGCAGTACTTTGACGCGTATTATCACGCATAGTTAGCATGCTACCTAAGTTCACATAATGTAAGGTTGATACGGTACTGGTGTTAATATCATCAACAGAATCACCGTTTAAGTCAAAACCACGGCTACCATGTAAGGGTTGATCTATCGCAATAGTAGCGATACCAAATACGGATAAAATACCTGTAATTGGTAACATTTGCTCTTTAGTTGATGTAATACCATGTACTAACATAGCTACAGGCCAGCCATTTTCAGGTTCTTCTAAGGCCGGTAATCCCATATTTGCACGTACCGGGTTAGCCCAAGCTAAATCTGGCGTGGTCATTTGTACATCAATAGGTAACATCGCACTTGTAGCTGGAATTGGATTAAACTTAGTTAAGTTACGTTCAGTATCAATCGCCATAACTGAACTTAAATCGCGTAAGCCAAAATTCATACAAAAGCCATCATTAGCATCTAACGGGCCAGCTGGAATTGCCGCAGGGTTTGCAGCTGCTAAACCAGCAAGTGTTGCGCCTGAATCACAGCGCGCACGCCACCAATCATTAACGGGTGCAAGCGGGTTTTCAGCCGAAGGTATACCTGAATAGTAAGGTAATGTAATAGAGCCGCGAATATAATTAGCTGCTGAATATAGCGGCACTAATTCTGCTGGAATAAAACCAGCCAATACCGTAGCAACTGAAATACCAGTATCAGCAACAGCAACAGCAGGATTACCCGCTTGTGCATTCGCCACCATTTGCGGTACGCCAGCTGCCATTAACGACTTAACCGTACTCAAAACTCGAGTTGTTGACTGTGTCGTCATCGCTGCACTATAAATAATAGTGTTGCTATCTACGCCTGCAGAAACAAGCGCAGCTTCGTAACTATTGATTGCGGCTTGTAGACCTAATTGTGACTCATTACCTAAAGGCAATGTGTTGATATCTTGTCGTGCTAATTCATAGGTACTAGAACCTGCGATAGCTTTACCGTTATTATCACGAAGATTATTTGACATCATCATAATGTAGGTAGTTTCAGCTTTTAGCGGTTGTGTTGGAATAACAGATACGCCAGTCGCTGAGCCTCTCGTAACAAAATCTACGCCAAAGGTTAGTTCAGCTACAATTTTACAAGCTAGTCCACGTGTAACCGCGGTACAATCACTGTCATTAGCATCGCCACCCATAACAGCTTCAAAAATTCTAACCGAAGCAGGCTCTGAAGCGCTGCTGGCTTCTAAAGAAGTGCCTGCAGGAAACTCAATACCCAGTGAAAAAGGTTGAGAGATAGACCAGCCATCAAGAGCACTAATAGCAACAAAAGGATCAGAACCATCAGTTGGATCATCAACCGGTATTTCTAAAGTGCCATCAAGCGTGCCAGAGAAAATCAAATCATTTGGAATAGAAAGCCCTGCAGCGCCTGCTGCGGGATCAAATTTAACACGTGCTGTCGCTGTTACGGCTGAGCCATTTTCAGCAACTTCATTTTCGACATCTTGTATTGTTTCGTCTCCACAAGCACTTAAACCTAATGTGCTGGCTATTGCGAGACTGAGTACTAGCTTTTTCATTTTATCTCCCCACGTTCTAGTCTTTATTTTTATAAGCTAAGAAATTTTCAGAGCATATATTTATTATTCTTCATTATTGTTGATTTTTATACTTATCCTAGCATTAACTTCAACTTGTTCGACCAGTCAAACTTAACTCAAGAATAGATCAAGTGCTAGTGATTTTTTTATTTATTAACAGTTTTATGCTGTAAATGGTGAATTCTATCGAAAAAAACTCGTCAGCCTACTAATGAAAGTAGTAGAATTATTAACAAATTTTTTTAGCAATTAATCATATGTTTGAATACGCAATAACACCACAAATTTTAGCGAACAAAACCATTTTAATTACTGGTGCAGGTGCTGGTATAGGTCGCCAAGCCGCATTAACTTATGCAGAGTTAGGCGCCACAGTTATTTTATTAGGTAAAACCGTTGCAAAACTTGAAGCCGTTTATGATGACATTCTCGCTAAAGGTTACCCTGAACCCGCTATAGTACCGTTGGATCTAAAAGGTGCAACGAAACAGAACTATATTGATTTAGCTTCAACAATTGAAAGTCAATTTGGCCAATTAGATGGCGCATTACTTAATGCCTCAATATTAGGCGAGTTAACACCGTTTAACCAAATACATCATCAAACTTGGCAAGACGTAATGCAAGTTAACATCAATGCGCAATTTTTATTATCACAAGCATTGATACCTGTAATGCTTAAAGCTCAAAGTTCATCACTAGTTTTTACTTCTTCAGGTGTAGGTAACAAAGGTAAAGCTTATTGGGGCGCATACAGTATTTCTAAATTTGCGACTGAAGGCATGATGCAAGTTATTGCTGATGAGTATGAAAATAGTGCACTGAGAACTAACGTAATTAACCCTGGTGCTACAAATACTAATATGCGTTCGGTTGCATACCCTGCTGAAGATAAAACGACTATTGCGTCTCCAGAAGATATTATGCCACTGTATGTATATCTTATGGCCGATGACAGTAAAGCAATTAACAGTCAACGACTAAACGCACAATAGTTATTTGCTGATATATCAATTCAGTAGTCTTATCAGAAAAAACTGACCATTGATTGAAGCATAGGATTGACTAGTGCCTTGGAAGTCAGGTTATCTGAGCATGCTCTAAACACAAAAAAGGCCAACTAATGTTGGCCTTTTTTGTGTAACTTTTTGCAGTAAAGTTAAATAGCGAAAGCAGTATTAACGCAATTCACGTCGTAAAATTTTACCGACATTAGTTTTTGGCAACTCGTCACGAAACTCTACCAATTTTGGCACTTTATAATTGGTTAAATTTTCACGACAATGTTTAATCAAGTCAGCTTCAGTTAAATTAGGATCTTTGCGCACGACAAACACTTTAACCACTTCACCACTTGCTTCATGAGGAATGCCTACTGCAGCAGCTTCTAACACCCCTGCATGACTCGCTAAAACTTCTTCAATTTCGTTCGGGAAGACATTAAAGCCAGAAACAATGATCATATCTTTTTTGCGGTCTACAATTTTGAAAAATCCATTTTCGTCCATACAAGCAATATCACCTGTTGCTAACCAACCGTCTTTTAGAATTTCATCTGTTGCTTCTTGTCGGTTGTAATAGCCTTTCATTACTTGTGGGCCTTTAACCCACATTTCACCCGCTTCACCAATCTTTGCATCGCTGCCATCTTCTAACACAATTCTAATATCGGTTGAAGAAGCTGGCAAACCAATAGTGCCACTGTAATGCTCTTGATTATAAGGACACAAGGTGACTAATGGCGCACATTCAGTCAAACCATAACCTTCAAGTAGGCGAGTTTTTGTAACACTTTCCCACTTTTCAGCAACGGGGCGCTGAACAGCCATACCACCGCCTAGTGATAATTTTAACTTAGAAAAATCTAACTCACTAAAGCCAGGAGTGTTTAATAAACCATTAAATAACGTATTTACACCCGTTATAGCGGTAAAGTCATATTTTGCTAACTCTTTGACAAAACCCGGCATATCACGCGGGTTAGTGATCAATAAATTTGTGCCACCTAGCGTGATAAAGGTCAAGCAATTCGCCGTTAAAGCAAAAATATGATAAAGCGGTAACGCTGTAACAACTAGTTCTTTTCCTTCTTCAAGTTGTGGTGCAATCGCCGCTTTGGCTTGCTCTAAGTTAGCAACCATATTGCGGTGTGTAAGCATGGCACCTTTAGAAACACCTGTTGTACCACCGGTATATTGTAAAAAGGCTAAATCCTCACCTTTAAGTTTTACCGCTGTAAATTGATGTTTTGAACCTTGAGCAAGTACCTTATTAAAACGTACAGTATTTGAAAGGTTGAAGGCTGGTACCATTTTTTTAATGTATTTAACGACACCATTAACAATCGCACCTTTAACTGTGCCTAGGCGGTCGCCCAGTGACGTTAAAATAACTTTTTCAACAGCGGTCTTATCAATTACTTTTTCTAAAATACTCGCAAAGTTTTCAATAATTAAAATTGCTTTAGTATTCGAATCATTTAATTGATGCTCTAATTCTCTTGCTGTGTATAACGGATTAACATTAACGACAGTTAAACCGGCTAACAAAGCACCAAAAAGTGCAATTGGATACTGTAAGCAGTTAGGCACCATGATGGCAAATTTATCGCCCTTGACTAAACCTAAGTCTTTCTGCAAATACGCAGCAAAAGCTGTAGCCTGCTCGGCAAGTTCACCGTAACTTATTTCTGCGCCCATATTAATAAAGGCAGTACGCTGAGCATAAACCTCAGTATATTTATGGAACATATCGACAATTGAAGCGTATTTATCAGGATCAATTTCAAATGGAACGCCGGGTGGATAACTCTTCTCAAGCCAAATTTTTTCCACAGTACCTTTCCTCTTTAAATTCTTATTCTTTATTAATGATACTTTTTAACAAATTTTCACTGGTCGATCCAGTTAATTTAAACACTTGTTTAAATTAACTGGATAATGAGACAACTTATTATAGTCGAATAGCTAGAAAACACGCTTAACAATCTTAATCGAAATTAGCTACTCTTCTTTAAATTCTTGTTGATGAATAAACGCGTTTATTCGTGTTACAACTTGCTCAGGTTGTTCCATATGAACATGATGACCACCAATTAACTTATGTACGGTTAACGTTTTAAACAATGGACCAAAGCGCTTCAAGCCTTTAGCAACCATAGACATGCCTTTATTGGCATAAATCAGCTGTGCAGGGGTTTTTATATCGGCAACAATTTGCTCTGCTTGTGTCATGCTTAATCGATAAGGTGATGTCGAACGTAATCGATTGTCAGAGCGCCATTTAAATCCTTGTGCTGTTTGCTCAATACCACGTTGAACAATGATTTTGGCATTGGCTTTATCTAAATCTGATACTTGCATTCTAGCTTCAACAGCTGAAGCAAGACTACTATGATATTTTTTAGTGCTTATGTTTCGCGATAAACGGCTTAATAGGCCTTTTCGCAATTGCGTTGTTGTCGTTGCTTCATCTGCAGTTAACACACCAATGGCATCAATCAGCGTTAATGTCCTTACATGCTCAGGAAATGCTGCTGCGAATGAACAAGCAACCATAGCCCCCATAGAGTGGCCGACAATATCAATAGCTTGCCATTGCTGTGTTCGAAATAACGCAATTAAGTCATAGACCCAGTCTAAAAAGTGATAATGTGCATCAGTACTTCGATGATCAGATAAACCATGCCCAGGCCAATCAATAGCAATAACATGATAGTTGGTTAAATAAGGTAGTAGTGGCTGAAAACTTGCGGCATTATCAAGCCAACCGTGCAAGCATAACAGCAATTTACCCTGCTCATTGCCATTACTTATACCACTAATTTTTCGGCCATTAATTTCAAATGTTACGGCTTTAACTGTGTAATCACTTGGCATAAAAATCCTTTAATTGGCCACAGAGATAAGCGAACGCTGTATGCCGTAATGTTGTGCTGTTGACTAACGTGAGCTGCGTAATGAAATCTTACTGAGCCTGTAAGTTGCAAATAATGCTGCAAAAAACCAAATAACAACCCAAATTATCTCGGGGATATAAGTCAAATCAGCTAAAGCCGCTCCGTCACCGCGGGATTGACCATCAAGTAAATAGAGTGGACTCATCAAACTGTTGATCAGCACTAACAAACCTGTAACTTGTAATAATTTTTGCAGATATTTATGAGAAGAGTATTTTATTTGTGCGAATACCAAAGCCAGTAAAATTAATACAATAAATAAGGTTAATAAATCACGCACCCACAATAAAATGCTACTGCCTAATAATACCACTAGCAGAACAGAAAACACTTGGGCAACTCTTTGATGACTAGATGCTAAATAGAAGATTAAACTCCCCCACAATATCGCGCCCCCATATCCCATCAAGCTAATAAAAAATGCTGAGCCCCCACGAGTTGTGCATAAGCCAGCACCATTGGGAAATAATTGAATTTTTACAATACTGCCGCCGGTTATTAGTGCTGCTAAACCATGACTTATTTCATGAAAATAACTTTCTAACCATTTAAAAGGGATCGAAATAAAAGGCAGTTGTAAAATAATTAATGCGATTAATAACATTAACCAAAAGTGGTATTTAGGTTTAATGTGCATTATTGGAGTTTTAAAGCAGGAGTGATAGTTATTATCCTATAAAAATCAGGTAAGCAAATTAGGCAAACAGGTCAACGCCAAAAATTTGTTGAATATCGTCACGTTGAGCAATAGCACCAACTGACTGATATGCCGCTACAGCTGATCGATTTTGATTAGAAGGTGAATCATAACCACTATTATAGTTAGTTGACTGCTCGCCTTGCTGATTATTTCTTTGTAAGTTATTTCGACTGTCAAATTGAGAAAGTTGATCACGTTCAATAAGCGAAATAGCTTGTTCGTCAATATCTAAACGTTGACGGCCATCAGTTTCGGCCTGTGACTTTTGGGTTTGACTTTCTTCATTGTTAAACTTTTCACGCGCAACTGTGCTTAAACGCTGTTCCTGAGCAGGAATAGCGTTACTATTTCTAAGCGATAGGGCCGCTTGGGCCGCTAAATTTGCGGTATTGTTTACTTGCATAAAAGCTAATTTAACAAATTCTTGTTCAAGTGAACACTACTTTTTATCCACTTAGCGTTAAACACAATCGATAACTAACGCTTACCTTTCCTAAGATAACGGATATAAACAGGTTAACCTTGAATTAAAAAGCGATATCAAAACTATTAAACGCATCGTGGCGTTGTTCAGTGCGAGTAAACTTATCGCCCAGGAAGCTTTTTCCATGAAACGGTATCACGAACATATTTGGGTTGTGCGTGTTCAGCATCAACACAGTGTTTATCAAAGTCGACTTGTCCAATCGTTAACATGGCTAATGCAGTTGGATATAAAATATCAGGTGAAGCGGATGAATTTGACATTAAACTGACTAGTTCAGCATAAGCATCCCAGCCGGTGCCAACACCATAAGCGGGCAGTGCTAAATGTTGATAAAATTGAGCGACAAGATTAGGTGCTAACACAGTTTCTTCAGTTTGCGGTTGCATGATCCCTTGATCATCAACTTCAAAGTAGCAGGTGTAAACTTCTGACATTCGAGCGTCTATTGCTGCAATAACTTTACGCTCTCCTTTTTCATCAAAAGCTTGTTGGGCCATTGCTTGTAAGGTAGATACACCACGAGCAAACAACTGAGCAGAAAAGGCTAAACCTTGTGTTACACCTATTCCAATACGAACTCCGGTAAAACTACCAGGCCCTTGCCCGAATATAATACCATCAAGATCAGTTAATTTAACTTCAGCCTGTTTTAACACGCTGTCTATCATAGGGAGCAAACGCAAACTATGCGACTGAGGACACAGTTCGTATTCGCTAAACTGTTTATCGTTATATCTAATTGCAACTGAACAAGCTTCAGTTGAGGCATCAATGGCCAAAAAATTCACGTCAAAAACCTTTTAAAATTACTGTTTTTCTATGTGGGGGAGTTTAACATTATTTTATATTAAACCCAGAATTCTTTAGCCAAAAGGCTTTCCAGTATCAATTTATAATATTAAAAATATTTACTGACCAACACTAATCTCGATCAGCAATTTGGGCTAAAAATTGTGCGGCTTGGATAATATCTCGACTGCGTTTCATATCGGGTAAACTTTTAAGGAATACTTCTCCGTATGGCCGATTAACTAACCTGTCGTCACATATAACGAGTATACCGTTATCATTTACATCACGAATTAAACGCCCTACGCCCTGTTTTAATGCAATAACCGCTTGCGGCAATTGAATTTGAGCAAACGGATCTTTTCCTTGACGCTTTACATCTTCACTACGTGCTTGTAATAAAGGGTCGTTGGGTGAAGCAAATGGCAATTTATCAATGATCACACAAGTTAGTTTGTCACCTCTAACATCAACGCCCTCCCAAAAACTCGCCGTAGCTAATAAAACGGCACTGTCTTGCTCAACAAACTCTTCTAATAACTTTCGTTTACCCATTTGCCCTTGCACGAGTAATGGGTTATCAATTTGCTCGTTTAATAACTCAGCAACCTGATGCATAACGCGATAACTGGTAAATAGCATAAAACATGCGCCTGCACAGGCTTCAATCAAAGGAATAGCCAGTTCACATAGCGCTTTAGCACGATTCATGTCATTGGCGGCTGGCAAATAACGCGGTATTATTAATTGCGATTGTTTAGCATAATCAAACGGGCTATCAAGTAATAAGCTGGCCGAATCTTCAAGGCCTAAATGGCTAGAGAAATGTTTGAATGCGCCATCAACAGCAAGTGTTGCCGAGGTAAATATCCAGCCAGCGCCTGACTCTTTTACATACGTACCAAACTTGTCAGCTACTGATAATGGCGTTTTATGCAGCACAACATGGCGTGGCGTAGTTTCATACCAAAAGCTCATGCCCATAGCATCTACATCAGCCATTATTTCATATTGTGCTAATAGGTTTACCGCTCGGTCAAAACAGTTATCAATAGCTTCATTGCGAGAAACACAGAGTTTAATCACTTGGTAAAGAAAATCTAAATCAGTTTTTAACAGTTTAAATGCATGCGAAAATTGTTGCTGTTGATGTTTTTCACGCCAGTTACCACGCTCTGGATCGTAGCTAAATAACAAGCGAAATTCTTGACTGGTTTTTAACAGTTTTTCTGCTGCTTTTGCTAATTGTTTTACGTCGGTTAATTCTGTGCGATACACTTGTAACACATCGCTACAAAGATCAAGCATCTGGCGAGTAGAAAACGCTTCACCAAAATATTCACTGGCGATATCAGCTATTTGATGTGCTTCATCAAAAATCATAACATCAGCTTTCGGGATCAACTCACCAAAGCCGCTGTCTTTTAGCGCCATATCAGCAAAGAATAAATGATGATTAACCACCACCAAATCGGCATCAATGGCTTTTGTTCGTGCTTTAATTAAATAACAATCTTCAATATTTGGGCAATCTTTTGCTAGGCAATTATCAACGGTGCTAGTAACAAACGGGAAAACAGGAGAGCCTTCAGTGACATTAACCAACTCACCAATATCGCCACTGTGTGTGCCATTTGCCCACGCACGAACTTTAACAAAGTCAGCTAATGTTTGGGCGTCAAGTTGACCACGCGATTGCTGGTATTGTTCTAAACGATAAATACAAAGGTAGTTAGCGCGTCCTTTTAATAAAGCCACCTGAGCATTACTAGCGAGTGCTTTTCGTATTAAAGGTAAGTCTTTATGAAATAGCTGTTCTTGAAGGTTTTTAGTGCCGGTTGAAACAATAATTTTTATCTGTCCGGCATCATTTTCAGCATTGGCTTTATTCGCTAAAAGCGCTGGAATTAAATAAGCAAATGTTTTGCCCGTTCCTGTACCTGCTTCTACGATTAAACTGCTTTTTTGCGCAATAGCTTTAGATACTTCTAGTGCCATATCGAGCTGAGCTTGGCGAGGAGAAAAGCCACTAATAGCTTTTGCTAAAGCTCCTTGATGTGAAAACGCATGTTCAACAGCACTCATAAGGATACGGCATTAATTAATTTGCGCTCATTATAATCATCACAGTTAAAAATAACAGGAGAAATATTGGCAATCATAGTTATTCTATAGCAATAAAATAAGCCACAAGGTAGTTACTAATATCTGTGCTGCATTTTTAGGATTAAAACAGCGGCGTGATGTTAAATGTAAATATCTAAGTGAGGTTTATCATCTTGTTCTTCGGGTGTGCTCTCACTATCATCAAATATATCAATATGCTGACCCGTGTTATCGATAGGCACCGTTGATGGCTCAACGGCTTCTTTTGATGAGTCGTTTGCATTATCTTCTTTATCAGGTGACTTTTCTTTGGCCACTTTTGTATGGTATAAAGGTTGCTCTTCCAAACCAGCAATATCATCAGAAACAGCATTTGCCGCTGCCCCCTTAGTTAATGCTTTAACCTTTAAGTCAGCGGGTTTTATGGGCACCGGAACAACACGGGTTAGTACTGTTGTAAAAATATCCATCAGTGATCCTTTTTGCCAGATTATTTAGACTTATACATATATCGACAAGACTAATCCAACCTTTAATCGGGCTGTTTTATATTACTTAGAACTAAACAGTACTAGCTTAGTTCAAAATTTCATAGCGAGTAAGTATTAATCCCTTGATCTGCTCCAAAAATCAACGTAATGTAAAGACTAATTAAAGTAACTACTTTAATTTAATAAGAAGCTAGATAATTAACTTACACACTTAAATTATTATTCATAAAGAGTAAATAACATATGACTTTAAATCTGAACGCCATCCATCATCATCACCATCATACGGACTAGCTGCTCAGGTTTTTTCGCTGGGGGGCTTTGAACCTTTCAGCGGTGTAAGATAAATGAAAATTAATTTCTAAACCCCCGAAAGAGTTCACCTCTCTCGGGGGTTTTCGCATTTTTATGGCTATACAATTGTATATACATGATTAATTTCACCATATTAAATGTGACTAAATAGTATAAGAATTTAAAAATTTAATAGGAAAATAACATGTCATCAGAACCACGCTTACGCATTGCAATGCAAAAATCAGGTCGCTTGAGCGACGACACACAAGCGCTATTAAAGCGTTGTGGCCTTAAACTTAATGTTACTGATCGCCGTTTACTTGCTCATGTTACCAATATGCCAATAGATATTATGCGTGTGCGTAGTAGCGATATTCCAGGTTTAGTAATGGACGGTGTTTGTGATTTAGGTATTGTCGGCGACAATACCTTAGAAGAAGCAGCGTTAGAACGTGCCTTAATGGAACAAAAATCAAAATACATTCGCACAACAGGTTTAAACTTTGGCGGTTGTCGATTATCAATCGCTATGCCAGAAGGTTTTAATTATAAAGGGATAAAAAGTCTAGACGGTTTAAGATTTGCGACAACTTACCCACAATTACTCAACCGTTATGCTAAGAAAAATGGCATAAACGTCGAATTTTGTTTATTAAAAGGCTCTGTTGAAGTAGCACCACGTGTAGGTTTGTCAGATGGTATTTGTGATTTAGTGTCAACCGGTGCAACTTTAGAAGCTAATGGCTTGGTTGAAGTGGAAGAAATATTTCAATCCAAAGCCTCATTAATTCAAACGGTAAGTACCTTAGCACCTGAAAAACAAGCTATTCTTGATACTTTATTACCGCGTATTCAAGGTGTAATGAAAGCAAAAGAAAGTAAATACATTATGCTACACGCACCAAAAGATAAAATTGCTCAAGTTAGCGCATTAATGCCAGGAAAAGAAACGCCAACGATACTGCCATTAGCTGGTCGTGATGATCTTGTTGCTGTGCACGTTGTGGCTACAGAAACATTTTTCTGGGAAACAATGGAGGAACTTAACGCGTTAGGTTGTAACTCTATTTTAGTTATGCCAATTGAAAAAATGATGGGCTAAACAATGAGCATAAATAACCAAGACACAACCAAACTAAAAGATTTAATTGTTTGGGAAAATTTGTCTGATAGCGAACGGGGGTTTGCGCTTGCACGCCCCGCTATTGCAGAAAGCGGATTATTGTCTCAACAAGTTGAAAATATTCTCGCTAATGTTAGAGAAAATGGTGATAAAGCCTTATTTGATTTAACTGAAAAATTTGACGGCGTGAAACTTAGCACACTCAAAGTAACTTCAGCACAAGTTGTTGCAGCAAAAGCGCGGTTAACAGTAAAGCGTTTGCAAGCAATTGAAACAGCTTATGGTCAAATACGACGTTTTCACCAAGCACAAATCAGTGAAGATATTCGTGTGGAAACTACCCCTGGTGTTGTATGTACCTTAAAAACTGAAGCTATTGATAGCGTGGGTTTGTACATTCCAGCAGGGAGTGCTCCATTACCATCAACAGTACTTATGCTAGGTGTGCCAGCCCAACTAGCCAAGTGCTCACGTAAAGTATTAGTTTGTCCTCCAAATAAAAGCGGACAATTAGCTGACGAAATATTAGTAGCAGCTTCACTCTGTGATATTGATGAAATTTATAGCGTCGGCGGCGCACAAGCCTGTGCAGCGTTAGCCTTTGGCACTGAAAGTATTGCCGCGGTAAATAAAATATTTGGCCCAGGTAATAAATATGTTACTGAAGCTAAAAAACAGTTGTCACAGCAAGTCAATGGCTTTGCGATTGACATGCCTGCCGGACCATCAGAAGTACTGGTCATCGCAGACGCCAATGCTAATGCTAGCTTTGTCGCTGCCGACTTACTCTCGCAAGCCGAACATGGGCCTGATAGCCAAGTTATTTTATTATCTGACAGCGAAACTTTAATAAATGGCGTGCAACTCGCTTTAGAAGCACAACTTGCAACGTTATCTAGAGCAACCATAGCTCGCCAAGCATTACAGCAAAGTCGTTTAATATTAACCAAAGATTTAGAGCAAGCTGTTGAAGTGTCTAATGAATATGGTCCAGAACATTTGATTGTTCAAACCGACAATGCTCAGCAGTTATTAACAAGTTTACGTAACGCTGGTTCTATTTTTGTGGGCGCTTATACACCAGAATCTGCCGGTGATTATGCCAGTGGTACCAATCACGTATTACCAACTTACGGTTATTCCAAAGTGATTAGTAGTTTATCACTTGCTGATTTTTCAAGACGCTTTACCGTACAAGAAATAACACGCGAAGGCCTTAGTTCAATCGCCGAATGTATTTGTGAGTTAACCGATGCAGAAGGATTAGATGCTCACAAACGCGCAGTAACCATTCGCTTAGAAGCTGAAATTGATAATTCATCAACAATAAGCACGGAGTCGTAAATGAGTATTGCCAACAAGTTAGCCCGTAAAGAACTCATCGATATGGTGCCGTATCAGTCAGCTCGCAGACTGTTTGCTAGCGGCGGCGCAACACAAGGCAAAGTTTGGCTCAACGCCAACGAAGCTTCTGGCACCGGTAGTTATCAAGTTAACAGTGACAGCATTAATCGCTACCCTGACTTTCAGCCACAGAAGCTGATCAATGCTTATAGCCAATACAGTGAAATAGCGCCAGAAAACTTGTTAGCAACACGTGGCGCTGATGAAGGAATTGAACTAATCATCAGAACTTTTTGCCAAGCATATCAAGACAGCATTATTATTTGTCCTCCCACTTATGGTATGTATGCCATTAGTGCTGAAAACCATGGTGCTGATATTATTAAAGTGCCATTAACATCGACAATGTCTTTGGATTTAACAGGATTAAAAGCACAAGTTGGCCAAGCCAAAGTCGTGTTTTTATGCTCTCCCGGTAATCCAACTGGCAACTTACTCGCGCAGCAAGACATTAAAGCCGCGCTTGAGCTTTTTGCTGAAACAGCTATTGTTGTGGTTGACGAAGCTTATATCGAATTTAGCCCAGCGCAAACAGTAGCAAGTTGGCTTGAACATTATCCGCATTTGGTGATTTTAAGAACCCTTTCAAAAGCGTTTGCCTTGGCCGGTTTACGCTGTGGTTTTACCCTTGCGAATACAGATGTTATCACCATGCTCAGCAAAGTTATCGCTCCCTACCCTATTTCAACGCCCGTTGCTGATATAGCAAGTGAAGCTTTAGCAAATCCAGGGCTTGAGCATATGCGTACTCGCGTAAATGAAACTGATACACTAAGAACACAATTAGCGACATGGTTAAACGCACAACAATGGTGTAGCGAAGTATTTAACAGTGATGCTAATTTTGTTTTATTTCGCTGTAAAAGTACCGAATTAAAAGACTTTATTTTTAATGGTTTAGTAGAACAAGGTATCTTAATACGCGACCAATCAAAGCAACAAAACTTAGCAAATTGTTTACGCATTAGCATTGGCAGTGAAAGCGAACTTTCACTATTACAACAAACTATTATTAATAGTTTTACCACTACAACAGCCCAAACGCTGGCACAAGAGAATTAATATGAGCCAAGAAAACATTTTATTTATTGACCGAGACGGTACGTTAATAGAAGAGCCAATTACTGATAAACAAGTCGATAGCTTAGAAAAGTTAGTGTTTGAGCCAAACGTAATTCCAGTATTAATTGCCTTACAGAAAAAAGGCTTTCGATTAGTCATGGTTTCTAATCAAGATGGGTTAGGTACAACAAGCTATCCACAAAGCGATTTTGACCTACCGCATGATAAAATGATGGCGATTTTTACTTCACAAGGTATTACCTTTGATGACGTATTACTTTGCCCACACTTCGAAACAGACAATTGTAATTGTCGCAAGCCTAAACTCGGTTTAGTCAGCGACTATTTACAGCAAGGTAAAGTTAACTTTGCCAACTCTTATGTTATTGGCGATCGCGATACCGATGTTGGTCTTGCTGCTAACATGGGTATTAAAGCCATGAAATATAATCGCCAAACACTTAATTGGGATGATATTGCTGAACAACTACTGAATAACCCAAGAGTTGCAAAAGTAGTGCGTACCACAAAAGAAACCGATATTAATGTCGCTATTAACTTAGATAAAGTGGGCGATATTAGCATTAAAACCGGTTTAGGCTTTTTCGACCATATGCTTGAACAAATTGCTGCACATGGCGGTTTTAGTATGCAAGTAGCTGTTGATGGTGACTACCACATTGACGAACATCACAGTGTTGAAGATACCGCTTTAGCTTTAGGCCAAGCGCTAAAACAAGCACTAGGTGACAAACGTGGCATTGGTCGTTTTGGTTTTGTATTACCGATGGACGAGTGTCGCGCCGAGTGTTCGATTGATCTTTCTGGTCGTCCTTGGTTAGAGTTTGACGCCAACTTTAGTGATAACATGGTCGGCCAAATGTCGACACAAATGGTCTCGCACTTTTTCCGTTCGTTAGCTGACTCAATGGCAATCACCCTGCACCTTTCAACCACGGAAGGCAACTGTCATCACCAAGTTGAGAGCTTATTTAAAGTATTTGGCCGTGCACTTCGCCAAGCCATAACCGTTGCCGGTGACGACTTACCAAGCACCAAAGGGTGCCTATAGCATGAGCGAGAACAAACAAGCTAACTTTGTGATTGTTGATACTGGTTGTGCAAACTTATCATCAGTAAAGTTTGCCGTTGAGCGCTTAGGTTTTTCTATCACTATTTCTGATGATCTTGATGTGATTAAGAATGCCGATAAAGTTATATTACCCGGTGTAGGTAGTGCTCGCCATGCGATGGAAAACATAGTATCGAAAGGTTTAGTACAAACATTACAGCAACTTACCCAACCTGTATTAGGCTTTTGTTTAGGCATGCAATTAATGGCGCGTACGTCTGTTGAAGGCGCAGGTAAAGACGAAGTAGTGCAATGTTTAGGTTTGATTCCAACCGATATTACTCCCTTGCAAGCAAACGGTTTACGTTTGCCGCACATGGGTTGGAATACCCTAACGCAAGTAAGCGACCATGCAATATTCAAAGGTATTAGCGCTGATGATTATTTCTATTTTGTGCATAGCTTTGCTGCCCCTATTTCAGAATATACAGTTGCTCGCTGCCAATACGGCAGTGAATTTTCAGCGGCAATAGCAAAAGACAATTTTATCGGTTGCCAATTTCATCCAGAACGCTCAAGCGCGCTTGGCAGTAAAATCATTAAAAATTTTTTGGAGATGTAAGCCATGATGATCCCAGCAATTGATTTAATCGACGGTGAAGTCGTACGGTTATTTCAAGGTGATTACCAGCAAAAGACTAATTATCAATATACCGCAAAAGAACGACAAAACGTTTACGCTAAAGCGGGTGCAACGGTCATGCACTTTGTTGACTTAGACGGCGCAAAAGATAGCAACAAACGCCAATTAACCTTGCTTGAAACTTTGGTCAAGCACGATACTATGATCATACAAGTAGGTGGTGGCGTGCGCTGTAAAGAAGACGTACAACAGTTACTTAACTTAGGCGCAGACCGTGTTGTTATTGGTTCACTCGCGATAAAAGAGCCTGATTTAGTTCGTACCTGGATAACAGAATTTGGTGGTGAAAAAATTGTACTCGCATTAGATGTAAAAATTGATGCTATGGGCAATAAAACCCTCCCCACACACGGTTGGATAAAAGACAGTGGCGTTAACTTAGAAACATTATTAGATGATTACATTGAAGCAGGTTTAATTCATGTACTGTGTACTGACATCAGTAAAGACGGCACCCTGACTGGCAGTAACGTTGGTATGTATCAAGAGTTATGCCAGCAATACCCAAGCATTAAATGGCAAGCTTCAGGCGGTATTGGGTCTTTAGATGATATTAAAGCACTAATCCCTACTGGCGTTGATGGCGTGATACTTGGCCGCTCGCTACTTGAAGGTAAATTTACCTTAGAGGAGGCAATCGCATGTTGGCCAAACGCATAATTCCTTGCCTTGATGTTCGAGACGGTAAAGTAGTAAAAGGTGTTCAATTTCGTAATCATGAGATTATTGGCGACATCGTACCGCTGGCACAAAAGTATGCACAAGCTGGTGCTGACGAACTAGTTTTTTACGATATTACTGCCAGTTCAGACGACCGCGTTGTTGATAAAAGCTGGGTTAGCCGTATTGCCGAAGTTATCGATATTCCCTTTTGTGTCGCTGGCGGCATAAAAACCGAAGCAGACGCAAAACAAATACTGATGATGGGCGCAGATAAAATATCGATCAACTCTCCTGCATTAAGAGATCCAAGTTTAATTTCGCGCTTAGCTGATGTATTTGGTCAACAATGTATTGTTATCGGTGTTGACAGCTTTTTCAATCAAGACGCTAATAATGGCGCTGGTGAATATCAAGTTTATCAATTCACCGGAGATGAAACCCGAACGCAAAAAACTAAATGGCGCACCTTAGATTGGATCCAAGAAGTGCAAAAATTAGGTGCTGGTGAAATTGTACTTAACTGCATGAACCAAGACGGCGTTCGCCAAGGGTATGATATTACACAGCTCAAACAAGTGAGAGATTTGTGTAAAGTCCCTCTAATTGCCTCAGGTGGCGCGGGCGAAATATCACACTTTGTTGATGTATTTCAACAAGCAGATGTTGATGGCGCCCTTGCTGCCAGTGTTTTCCATAAAGGTATTATTCCGATGGACGAATTAAAGCAAGCCCTTAAAAATGAAAAAGTAGAGATCAGATTATGCTAATTACAAATGACAATATTAGCCAATTGGCATGGGATAAAATGACGGGCATGATCCCAGCAATTATTCAGCACCAAGATACTGGTGCGGTGTTAATGCAAGGCTATATGAATGTTGAAGCCTTAGAGAAAACGTTAAGTACAGGTTTAGCCACTTTTTATAGCCGCGCGAAACAAGCATTATGGTGTAAAGGCGAAACAAGCGGTAACTTTTTGAAAGTGAGTCAAGTGGTAACTGACTGCGATCAAGACAGCTTATTAATTGCCTGTCGTCCGCAAGGACCTACTTGTCACCTTGGTACAGAATCTTGTTTCCCTGAGCAAAAAATTAGCCAACAAAATTTTCTAAGCCACCTTGAGCAAGTTATCGCCAGTCGCAAAAATGACGCCCCTGAAGACAGCTATACTGCGCACTTATTTTCACGTGGTACCACCAAAATGGCGCAAAAAGTAGGTGAAGAAGGTGTTGAAGTTGCCTTAGCAGCAGTGGCAGAAACTAAAGAAGATTTATTAGGTGAGTGTGCCGATTTGTTCTATCACACAATCGTATTGCTGCAAGATCAGAACATTGATTTAAGCGAAGTAATGGCAGTATTAGCTTCTAGACATTCAAAGAAGTAATACCAAACAATTAATAGCTAACTATTTTTTAGTTAGCTATTTCCTTCATTATCTTTTTTATTTATCTAGTGACTTAGTTATTTTAAAGCTATTGTTAGTAGGTAAAACAACAGCATCATTTACCTAAACTATTCACGCTATCGCACATAAATAAAATAAGTCTGAGCTTAAAGAGGATTAGGTTGACCATCAATGTCTTGCTGTATATAATTCGCGCAATATTTTTTCATGACGATAATATAGGCTAAGGAAAGCACATTGTTAAAATTTCGCGCAATCAAAAAATATGGTGCTAAATTGATGCCAGCACTTGAAAGTCGTTTTGGTGAAAAAAAATATTATACCCCTTCCGAGGTTAGATCTACTGTTTATCTAAAAAACTTTAACCCTAAATATCTACCATTAGCATATTTACTTTATTTAGAAAAAAATGATTTAAAGAATGTAATATATATTGAGTATCCAGAACTCGATATTGAACAATATACAATAGAAATTAATCATTATATTTCTCGAAAAAAATATGGCGAATACTTTCAACGTTTGAACGTAAACTTAACTGATATCGAATCAGTTACTAGCCAATAACTAATCAACAAGCATCCATATAAGTTAATTGGACATAACTCACTACCTTTCTATATACGCTATTTATTATTTCTGCTATTTTTATTTAATACGAGGATCTTTTTCGATATTTTATTCGTATAAGTAAATCTAACCACGCTTCAAAAACAAAACTCAAGCATAAGAAGTTAATGTTGTATGATAGCTAAAATTAAACATCGCTCTATAGAAAACAAAATCCTATTAACCGCTAGCGCTGCAGCTGTCTTTGGTTTTATCCCCATTCTATTTTTTAGCATAATCGCTCAAGATATCACAGAAATAGTCCTGTCATTAACAGGTATGATAACGATATTTATTATTTTTTTGGGTGTTTTACTCACCAATAAAAAAAATATAACAAAATTTTTTAGTTACTCACTTGCGGTGTTTTCTCAAATCATCATTTTAGTTGCTGTTGAACTCAAAGGTGAACAATTAATTTATTGGACTTTTCCGGTGATAGTAGCGAGTTTTTACTTACTACCCACTTTGACAGCTAGTATTTTTAATGGCGTTTTAATTACCAGTATCTGCTATATAACTTATCAACAACTTGATAGTTTTATACTGGTTAGAATCATTGTAACCATGATATTAACCAATGTTTTTGCATCTGCTTTTTCTGTATTTATGCAGAATAAAAATCGACAATTATCCCAAAGTGACAATTTAAATAAACTGCGTAATAATATTCTTGAATTAATTGCCAGCTCAGCCCCTCTATCACAAATACTACCTGCTATTATAAATGGCATTGAAAAAGAGCATACTGAAATGTTGTGCAGTATTTTACTAATCGATAATACGGGTGAACATTTAATGCTAGGAGCTGCGCCAAGTTTACCTGACTTTTATAATCAAGCGGTCGACGGTGTTCAAATAGGTAAAGGAAATGGTTCATGCGGTACAGCAGCGTTCACCAAAGAAAGAGTTATTGTTAGTGATATATCAAGCCATCCTTATTGGGTTCCGTGGGCTGAAATGGCTAAAAAAGCTCAATTAGGTGCCTGTTGGTCACAGCCTATTATCGATAGTAAAGGTGAGTTAATTGGTACATTTGCAATTTATCATCGTAAAAAATCCACACCAAAAAAAGCAGATTTCGCCCTAATTGAACAAATATCAAACCTTGTACGTATCGCCATTGAGCGAGATAGTGCGGATAAAACTATATGGCATCAAGCCAACTTTGATAACTTGACACAATTGCCTAATCGTAACTTATTAAAGGAACACCTAACTTTAGCACTTGAGAACGCTAAACGAGACAAAAAACAACTAACCATTGCCATGTTAGACATCGACAACTTTAAAGATATAAATGACTCTCTTGGTCATAATGTTGGCGACGAATTATTAATTGAAAGTGCAAAACGTATAAAAAATTGTATTAGAGCAAATGATATTGTTGCGCGATTAGGTGGTGATGAATTTATTATAGTGTTACTGGGAACCACTACTGCAAAAGATATAGATAACATTGGGCAAAATTTATTAACCACGTTTGCACAACCCTACACCATTAATGAGCAAAGTGTTCATTGCACAGCCAGTATAGGTATTGCCAGTTATCCCGATGATGCTATAGACATTAACTCACTGTTAAGAAATGCTGACCAAGCAATGTACAACGCTAAAAATCAAGGTCGCAATAGCATTCACTTCTTTACTGAAAATATGCGCACTGACTTTCTAAAGCGCATGGAAATAATAAAAGATTTACGCACGGCTATAACACAACAGCAATTTCATATGGTCTATCAACCCATTGTTAACTTATCGAACAATAAAGTAATTAAAGCTGAAGCGCTTATTCGTTGGCAGCACCCTGAAAAAGGCTTAATTTCTCCGCTAGATTTTATCCCGATTGCTGAATCAACAGGGTTAATCGTAGAGATCAGTGAATGGATATTTAATGAAGTCACTGAAAAAGTTAAATACTGGCGCGAGGCATATTGCCAGGAGTTAATGATCAGTATAAATACTTCACCAGTACAATATAAAAATCAAGGAGAGCAAATAAGTGCTTGGGTCAATTCTCTAGAAGAGCGAAACATTTCTCCTAAAGCGATTGCCATTGAAATAACTGAAAATTTGTTAATGGAAAATCAAGCTGAAGTCGTTAGCGTGCTTGAGCAAATTCGTAAAAAAGGTGTTGCGCTTTCCATTGATGATTTTGGTACTGGCTATTGCTCATTTTCATACCTTAAAAACTATACGATTGATTACCTGAAAATTGATAAAAGTTTTGTACAAAATATGTCAGCAGATAATGAAGATTCTGCGTTATGTGAAGCGATAATTGTCATGGCAAGTAAGCTTAATATTGATGTTATTGCAGAAGGAATTGAAACTGAGCAACAAAAACAATTTCTAATACAGGCAGGTTGTCTTTACGGTCAAGGTTTCTTATTAGCTAAGCCAATGTCAGATATTGATTTTGAACAATTACTGATCAACGAAAAATCCTGCTAACAAAGTTTTATATCAATATAGCTTGCATAGTAATATTAGTATTTTCAACTCAATTATAAAATACCTTATCGCTGTGCTGTACTTAATTAAAGTACCGTGAAATGATATAAAAAACATTGCCAATCAAATTATTATGCTTACAGATAACATGTGGAAAAATAAAACTTTCTCAGAGCTAACTACTGATGAACTCTACGATTTACTTAAACTACGAATTGATATCTTTGTTGTTGAGCAAACCTGCTTTTATCCTGACTTAGACAATCACGACCGCCACCCATTAACCCAACACTTATTTTGTTATCAAAAAGGTGTTATGACCGCTTACCTGCGTATTCTCCCTAAAGGGTTAACTTATACAGATTACATTAGTATTGGCCGAGTGGTAATCGCTCCATGTGCTCGTGGTACAGGGCTTGGTCATGAATTAATGCGCGTAGCTTTAGCACTGTGCTCAACAGACTTTCCAAATGATACTGTAAAAATATCAGCGCAAGAGCATTTAGAAAAATACTACAATCAGCATGGATTTGAACGTGTGAGTGATATGTATTTAGAAGATGATATTCCGCATATCGCTATGTTGAAAATACGCTAATATTGCAGGAAAAATGACTGACTAAAAAGCCAACATTGGTTTTAGCAAGGTTGGCTTTTTATGAATTCGCTAATGTTTTTTATTGCCTAAGCCAGCATAAATAAACGAATATTCTCTATCGATAAAACTAATAGTACAAGGAATGTTACAAGCACACCAATTTGGCGTGGTTTTGAACTGCCAATCGTTTTACTTAAACCTATAGCGTGCGACAAACGAGCTAGCAATAACGCACCACCTAATATATGTAACATCAAAGCAGATGCGCCATTTACTTCGTAACAGCCTAGTAATATTAATGCTAGTGGAACATATTCTGAGAAGTTACCATGAATTCGTACCCGCTTGGCTAAAGTTTCATTGCCACTGGTACCAATGCCAATTTTCGCACTCAAACGTACGCGAATAATATTTATAGATAATCCTATATATAAAAGTCCTAATAAACTGGCATAAAAACCAGTTAATGAAAGCGTTACCATTGTTTTTCCTCAGTACTATTTTAATAAGTCATTAAGTTTCATATTATGCGAAATACTACCGATTAAGTGCTTAAATTAATAGCAGTATTTACACTTTATGCTATACAGCCTGTTAACTCTGGTATGTAGTAAAATAACGCTTTGTAGAAATTATTCTGATTAAAAAATTATAACCAGACTTTTTAAATTAATAATCAAAAAATGAAATACCATTGATCAATAGCAGGTCTATTACGTATAACAACATAACCCATGATACTTTCATCCTTTTAAAGCGAGATTCTTATGAAAAAAATATTAGGCTTAGTTTTAACCTCATCAATACTTTTGTATGCATCGCTGGCTCATACCAATGAAACCAAAAAAGCCATTTTAGCTGGCGGTTGTTTTTGGTGCATGGAATCAGACTTCGAAAAACTCACCGGCGTTACTGATGTTGTATCAGGCTTTACAGGTGGAAAAATTAAAAATCCAACCTACAACGGGGATCATACCGGTCATTATGAAGCAGTCGAAATAACTTACGATCCAAATATAGTAAGCTACCAAGCTATACTTGATCATTACTGGGTAAATATTGACCCTTTTGATGCTAAAGGCCAATTTTGTGATAAAGGACCGAGTTACCTAAGTGCTATTTTTGTAGCTAACGAGCAAGAGCGTCGACTCGCTGAACAAACAAGAACAGCTGTCAAAGCAGAGTTTCCTAATCAAACGGTTGTTACGCCTATTTTAAACACCAGTACTTTTTATCCCATTAAAGGAGAGGAAAGCTATCATCAAGATTATTATAAGAATAACCCTATACGTTACAACACTTATCGTTGGAGATGTGGTCGAGATAGTCGTTTAGAAGAAATCTGGGGAGATAGAGCAAGCCATTAAAAGTCAGTAATGAAATATACTGAAAAACTATTAAGTGCAGTAGTATTTAAAAATATTAACTATGGCTGTCTCAATTAACTCAATAAATTGTAGAGCTAGACAGCTTACTTGATAAACATTTCATAGCAAATTTGAGCGCTACGCACAAAAAAAGCTCGCCTAGGCGAGCTTCTTCATTTTTAAGTTAACCTTAAAGGATTTAACTTAAGATAACTTTTCATCTAACAATGCGCTAACTTGTTCAACGGGTTGAGTACCGTCAATAGTTAAATAAGCACAAGCATCTGCTTTAGCTTCAGCTTGGTAGTAGGCAACGAGTGGTTTAGTTTGTTCATGGTAAATACCTAAACGCTTACGAACAGTGGCTTCTTCATCATCTGGACGAACAGCTAAGTCATCACCAGATACATCATCTTTACCTTCCACTTTTGGTGGATTATAAACGATATGATAAACACGACCTGAACCAGCATGAACACGACGTCCAGCCATACGTTCAACAATCACTTCATCTGGCACGTCAAATTCAATAACATGATCAACAGCAACGCCATTCTCTTTCATCGCGTCAGCTTGTGGTATAGTGCGTGGAAAACCATCAAGTAAGAAACCTGCTTTACAATCATCTTGAGCAATACGTTCTTTAACTAAACCAATAATTAATTCATCAGAAACGAGCTGACCTGCGTCCATTACTGCTTTAGCTTTTTTACCAAGATCAGTGCCTGCTTTAATTGCAGCGCGAAGCATATCACCGGTAGAGATTTGCGGAATGCCAAATTTAGCCATTAAGAATTGTGCTTGAGTACCCTTACCGGCACCAGGTGCACCTAATAAAATAATGCGCATTTAGTATAACCCTATTTAATAAATGAATTGGTTTTTGAAAGTGCAAACACTATACATATTCAAAGGGGTGCAAACAAGTGGTAAGCACTGTAAATAAACAAAAAAGGAGCTAAAAAGCTCCTTTTTTTGACTAAAGTCTAACGACATTATGACTTAAGTAGTATTCAACCTGAGTTGGTACTATTTAGTCAGGCTTAACATTAGCTTGTTTAAACGTGACACAAATGTAGCAGGGTCTTTTAAGCTACCGCGCTCAGCTAACATAGCTTGTTCAAATAAAACTTCTGCCCATTGTTTAAACTGTGCATCATCTTGCTCTTCAGCAACATGTTTGATCAAGTCATGTTCAGCATTGATTTCAAAGATTGGTAATGAGTCTGGTACGTCTTGACCAACCGATTGCATCAGCTTCATCATTTGGCTGCTCATATCATGTTCGTCAGCAACGATACATGCTGGAGAGTCAGTTAAACGCTGTGAAATTTTAACGTCTTTAGCTTTACCTTCAAGTGCTGCTTTTATGCGAGTAACAACTGAATCGAATTCTTGCTCAAGTTTTTCTTGTGCTTCTTTCGTTTCTGCGTCGTCCATACCACCTAAATCTAAACCACCACGAGTGACTGATTGTAATTGCTTACCGTCAAACTCAGTTAAGTGGCTAACTAACCATTCATCAATACGATCAGACATCAAGAATACTTCAATGCCCTTCTTGCGAAATACTTCTAAATGCGGGCTATTTTTAGCCGCTTCGAAGCTATCTGCAACCACGTAATAAATTTTGTCTTGACCTTCTTTCATACGCTCAATGTATTGCGCAAAAGAGGCACTTTGCATGCTGTTATCTTGATGAGTAGACGCAAAACGCAGAAGTTTTGCAACCGCATCTTTATTAGCAGAATCTTCTGCTGGACCTTCTTTTAGTACTTGACCAAATTCGTTCCAGAACAGTTGATATTGCTCAGCATCTTTGTTGCCTAATTTTTCAAGCATTTTTAAAACACGTTTAGTACAACCCTTGCGAATTGTTTCAGTGATTTTATTATCTTGTAAAATTTCACGTGATACGTTTAAAGGTAAATCATTAGAATCCAATAAACCTTTTACAAAACGTAAATAACTTGGCATGAATTGCTCAGCGTCATCCATAATGAATACGCGTTGAACAAATAACTTTAAACCATGTTGTTTTTCACGGTTGTGCATATCAAACGGTGCTTTAGACGGAATATAAAGTAATGACGTATATTCAGTTTTACCTTCTACTTTATTGTGTTCCCATAAAAGTGGGTCACCAAAGTCGTGCGAAACGTGCTTGTAAAATTCTTTGTACTCTTCGTCTGAAACTTCTGATTTCTCACGTGTCCAAAGCGCTGTAGCTTTGTTTACTGGCTCCCATATTGCTGGAACAGCTTCACGCGCTTCTATAGCAGGTGAAGTAACATTGCCTTCGTCGTCTTTTGTCTCAGTAACGGCTTCAACGGCAGGTACTTCTGGTGTTAACATTTCAACAGACACAGAAATATGGTCCGAGTACTTAGTAACAATCGACTTTAAACGCCAATCATCAGCATATTCACTTTCTTCTGCTTTTAATTGAAGAATAATGTCAGTACCACGATTAGTTTTTTCAATTTTAGCGGTGGTAAATTCACCTTCACCAGTACTTGTCCATTCAACACCTTCAGAAGCAGCAACACCGGCAGCGCGTGAACGCACAGTTACCGAGTCAGCAACGATAAATGCTGAGTAAAAACCAACACCAAACTGACCAATTAATTGTGAGTCTGATGCTTCATCACCAGAAAGCTGTGAGAAAAATTCTGAAGTACCTGATTTTGCAATCGTACCTAAGTGATCAACGATTTGGTCATGCGTCATACCAATACCGTTATCAGAAATCGTAAGCGTATTGTTTTCTTTATCACAACTTACACGAACACGTAAATCACCCTCGCCTTCATATAAGTCAGCATTAGATAATGCTTTAAAGCGTAATTTGTCAGCGGCATCGGCAGCATTGGAAACTAACTCACGTAAGAAAATTTCTTTATTTGAGTAAAGAGAGTGGATCATTAATTTTAGAAGCTTAGCGTTATCAGTTGCAAACTGATGGTTTTCTTTTTGGCCTGTTTCTGACATGTGAAATTTATCCTACATTTACTGGTTGAAAACGAATGTTTGTCGTGGGTATCAAACATTATTATTCAATACTCACTCGATAGTTAACATGTGGGGGTAGCGAAAACATTTTCAAGCAAAATATTAAAATTTTTCACATAAAACCTTCTCCCTGCGTATGTTGATATAAAGCGCTAAGTTTTATCGACAAACCTTTTTGCATAGTCCACATCAAAAATAATGATTTGCTTTCAATCACTTTACTCCTTACATTTAAGCTTTTCTGATGACCTTCCTCCAGACAATACAGGCACTTTTATTTCATGAATGTTTACATAAGTAATGACATAGGGATTGAAGATGTTTTTTGATCGAAACAACAATGCCGCTATTTTACTAGCGGGTATTTTAGCTTTAGTGGTTGGCGTTGGTGTCGCGCGATTTGCTTTTACCTCGTTATTGCCCTCTATGCTAGAAAATCACTTAAGTATTGCTTTTGCTGGTGTACTCGCGTCAATTAACTATGTGGGTTATTTGACAGGATCGATTTTTTCTATTTTCATTAAAGATATTCATGCCAAGGTTAAATACTTTCGAATTGGCTTAGTTTTGTGCGTTATTACCTCGCTACTGTTGGCTTTTAGCGAAAATAACACTATTTGGCTACTGTCTCGATTATTAGCGGGCTTTGGTGCGGCTATGGCATTAGTGGTGGGCTCTGCTATTGTCATGTCAAAGCTACAAAACACCAATAAAACCAAAGCAATGGGCATTCATTTTAGTGGCTTAGGTTTTTCTATTTTAGTCTCTGATTTAATCATGCGCAGTGTTTTTACCTACAGTGAAAACTGGCAACATGCTTGGTTAGCGTTAGCGATTGCTGGCGCACTTTTCGCCTGTTATTCAGGCTATATTTTAAGTTTTGAAAAACAAACAGCGGATCAAGTTATTAAACACAAATTTGATCGAACGTTATTTACTCCATTAGTTATTGTACTCGCCCTTGCCTATTTTACCGAAGGAGTAGGCATGGTAGTACAAGCAACATTTTTGCCTGATATTGTTAATTCTCTACCTGGTTTAAACGGCTACGGTGGCTATGCTTGGTTAGCGGTTGGCTTAGCGGGTATTCCCTCTTGTATTATATGGATGCGTTTAGCGCATAAATATAACAGTATCGATATTATGATGGTGGCGATGGCACTGCAGGTTGTTGGTATTTTAATACCAACATTTTCAGCTAACATTTATCTTAATTTAATTAGCGGCATGTTATTCGGCGCAACATTTATTGGCCTTGTATCACTGTTTATGAATTATGGCGGCCAACTGGCAGGTAAAAACCCCGTTTTCATTATGGGTTTGATCACAGCGGCATATGGTGTTGGACAAGTCGTAGCACCGTTATATTGTGTGGCATTAATCGCAGAATTTAAAAACTATAACGCGGCACTTTATCTCACTGCTTTTATTGTATGTTGTGGCATATTCTTACTTAAATACGCCCAAACCAATTTAGTACCTAAAATGCCTGTAGAAAATGAAACGTAAACTTTAACGTTGTATTTAACTTTAATTTAAACTTAAATTGAAAGATGAAGCGTTTGGTATGAAAAACAATGGATAAATGTTAGGTGTAAATAGCGAAAAACGAGCAGATTTAGTATGTTCTGCTCGTGATACACGTAGTTAATAAAAATGATTTTTCAGTCTATTTTAAAGCGACTAAAATATATAATTTTTTCGCCCCGACAAAGCATGTGACAAGGTATTACCGTCAACATATTCTAGTTCACCGCCAACGGGTACACCATGTGCAATCCTTGAGATTTCAACATCGTGGATTTGGGTAAGCTCCGCAATAAAGTGTGCCGTAGCTTCACCTTCAACAGTGGGGTTAGTGGCCAATATAACTTCACTAAACTGACCTGTTGCTAGTTGTTTTTCTAGCACATCTAAACCTAAATCATCAGGGCCAATTCCGTCAAGTGGTGACAAATGCCCCATTAAAACAAAATAACGACCTTGAAATTCTCCCGTTTGTTCAATGGCGATAACATCAGCTGGCGATTCAACTATACACAACTGTGTTGCTATTTTACGCTTTGGGCTTTGACAAATATCACATAACGCTTCTTCTGTGAAGTTACGACATTGCTCACAATGGCCTATATTTTCCATGGCGCGAGCTAACGTTTGAGAAAGCTTGCTGCCACCATGACGATTGCGTTCAAGTAAATGAAAAGCCATACGTTGTGCTGATTTGCCACCTACGCCGGGTAAACATTTTAATGAATCAATAAGTTCTTGAACTAACGGGCTAAATTTCATTACGACTCTTTCTTGGCTTAATTGATTTTCATTTACCTAATGTTAAGTAAATGAATAATATTTACAACGGAGTTTATCATTGAGTTTAAAGATTGATAATAACTTATTAAAAAGAATTTTTTCACTTCAAACATAG
>NZ_JACGWF010000025.1:0-50910 GCF_014077595.1 Colwellia sp. 6M3
ATATATACATTGGCGAGTTGATTCACCTACTTTATATACCTGGTTAGAATTAAAATAAATATAGTTATTATCTTCGAATACTTGTCCTACTCCCTCGGTATCTTCATTGTCACATTGAGGGATTTTACTTGTGTCTAATAGGTTTGTAAGTCCATCATTCGCACTTATTCTTGCGATATATTCAACGTTATTCTCTTCGTGGGTTAAATAAATACTGGCATCAAATTTAGCTATTGGGTACAAAACGAAATGATTGCTGGATACTTTTATATTTGATAATTTTTTACCTTTATTATCAGAACCATCAGTCAAGTAATCAAAATATAAAGAATATTTACCTGTTGCGTGCGTCATTGTTCTGAGGGCATTACCCTCTAAGTCGGAAATTATAGTCAGTTCTTGAGTGGTTTCATTGAAGCGATATAGATTAAACCCATTATTTACCAGTACTTCATCACTTGAATACTCTCTTATATCGAGAAAACCATTAAAAGGGAATATATCTGTATTCCATATCCTTGTCCCTGCTTCAGTGCCGTCAGTAATATACCAATTAGCCTTCAGGCCTGATTTGACAGAAAAATTACCATTTCCACGGAAAATAATATGTGTTGAGCTAATAAGAAATGAGTGGCTATTAAATGTGATGCTATTATCTGTAAGTAACTTAGTTGCTTCTTGTTGCCCATCTGTATCGATAAGAAGTCTTATTTCCCCTGTTTCTTTATCTAAAATATGCGGTTCAAAACCTGCAGTATTGGAAAAATGAAAAAAGAAAAAGCCTTTTTCTATTTCTAACACTTTGCTATTTTTTGACTCGAAATTGGGAAGGTTCACAGGATCAACAATATTTTTTTTTATAACTAAACTAGGGTATTGATGGTTAATATCTACATGATAAATTCCGTCTGTAGCTTTAGTTTTTGTATATGAAAGAGGTGAGATTAAAACTAATAATAGTCCGATATACGCGTATATAAATAACTTCATTTTTACCCTTGATGTTTTTATTTTAATAAATATTACACTAATAAAATGACTCGTGTAATAGGGGGTTGTCATACGTGTGACCTGGTCAAGTAAATTTAGTCACCCTAGTTAAGCTACTCCATCATGCATGTGTGTTGTATTTTTACCTTCAGCAATGAATCCAAGAGAATAAAAAATATAATGTTCATTTTTTTTAGTTCTTTAGGGGTAAGACTTAAGTTGTTTTCAGCATTAGCAGTGTAATAGAAAATTAGCGTGTATAGAATAAGGAGAATACTTTTCATTGAATGTTTATACCGACGATTGTTTTTCATTGATAATTTGCATGTATATTTAATTATTAGCTATAGGTAATATCAGAAAAAACTAACGGCTATCATTGGTGCTAATACCCAGTTCGGATATTTACACCATCAACTAATTTACCCTAATAAATTACAACCGCAGTTTTAGTGGCTTATAGATCAACGCCAATACCCTAAGCAACGGATTGAACCCTTTTTTACTCGTCCAAATGAACAAATGAACAAATAAAGGTTATATCAATAGATAAACCGATCATACTTACCCTAGGTAAAATTAGTGCCCCTTTCTTTATTAGGGAACGGGCAATTCAAAAAGGTGTGTATTTCGTTCCTATTAACTTATTTGTATGACAGGGTTAAATTACGTATAAGATGAAGAATAGGTGGGGTAAGGGAGTTTATTGGTGCTAGTAAGATTAACTATAGAATTCGACCAATCGATAGATACAAAAAAGCCCTAACCGAGGTTAGGGCTTGATGCTTCCTACGAAGGAATGGTGCCGACTGCCGGAGTCGAACTGGCGACCTACTGATTACAAGTCAGTTGCTCTACCAACTGAGCTAAGTCGGCACACGAAAACGTGTGCGATAATTATGTTCTATGAACTAACTATCTTGGCACCGAATCAACATCGGAACTTGTTGATTCTACAGTTAACTTAATTAAAAGCTAAAAGTGTAAATGGTGCCTCGACCCGGAATCGAACCAGGGACACGAGGATTTTCAATCCTCTGCTCTACCGACTGAGCTATCGAGGCACATTAACAATCATAATGATTGCTCTGTACATTGTCTTCTTGGCTGTGCCTTGAAGACGGGGCGTATTAAACTGTTTTTCGTTTACCCCGTCAACCCTTTTTTTTAAATAAATGTTTGTTTGCCGTTTTTTTCTACGTATTGTGCTTTTATGGAGCAATATGGCCAAGTTTTTCTATTTATTCGATGAGAATTTTTCTGTTCACTGTGAAAAAGTCATAAGTGATATGTGGGAATTACTCACCTAATTATTAATAATTTATCAAATTTAAATAATAATAATTGCGGTAATTGAACTTTTTCATTGTTTCTTGTTAATGCGGGCAAAAAAAAACGATAAATAATTTACCGTATTTTTTTTAAAATTTGCTATTCGAATTTTATTTTTTCTCTGGTGTATAGCCTTCAATATCAGGTTCTTTACCTTCGAAAAGATAAGCAACCATGGCTGTTTCTAAAAATGCGCGATCGTCGGGGTTCATCATGTTCATTTTCTTTTCGTTAATCAGCATGGTTTGCTTCTTTTGCCAAAGCCCCCAAGCTTCTTTAGAAATGTTATCAAAAATACGTTTGCCAATTTCGCCCGGATAAAGTTGAAAACCAAGGCCTTCGGCTTCTTTTTGTAAATTTTGGCAAAAAACGGTACGGCTCATAATTAATTCTCTTTTTGGCTAATGTATTTGTATGTATAAGTTAGTTAAACAGGTAATTGTTCAAGCTGTTTAATGAGTTTTTGCGTTGATGCGGCTAACCCCACTGACGCTACTGTGGCTAAATTGTACCATTGCAAAGTGCTATTTTCGCTAATTTCTTTTGCCGATAGCATTTCACAATCTACAACTATAGCTTCTATGTCGAGATGAAAGTGGCTAAAGGTATGTCGAAATTTGTCTAAAGCGAAGGTAGTGGTTTGCTTTAGGTTTAACTTGGTTAACAAGCCAGGTAATTCGTTAATATCTGATAACTCCAAAAAGCACCATAAACCGCCCCATATACCTGCAGGAGGGCGCTTTTCCATTAAAATTTGTTGCTCAATGCGAGGAATAACCATGATGGTGTGCTTTTCAGGAATGGTTTTTTTCGGTTTTTTTTGTGGATAGCTTGCTTGCTCGTCGCTGGCGTTGGCTAAACAGCTAGTATTAATGGGGCAGATATCACATTTAGGTTTAGATCGCGTACAAACCATCGCGCCTAAGTCCATCATGGCTTGATTAAATTGCGCCACACCAGTCTTGGGCGTTAGTGTTTCAGTGATTGGCCATAAGGTCTTTTCATATATAGCTTGGCCTGCATGCCCTTGTACTTTATAGCAGCGCGCTAGAACGCGTTTTACATTGCCGTCTAAAATCGCGTGGTGTTTATTTAACGCTAAACTTAATATGGCTCCAGCGGTTGAACGACCAATACCGGCTAGTGCGATAACGTCGTCAATATTTTCAGGAAATTTTCCGTGATAGTCGTCACGTATTGTTTTAGCGGTTTTGTGCAGGTTTCGTGCTCGTGCGTAGTAACCCAAACCTGTCCAATGATGAAGTACAGTATCTTCATCAGCATTGGCTAAATCAATAATATTAGGAAAGCTTTCCATAAATCTTAAATAGTAAGGAATAACCGTTGCTACTTGCGTTTGCTGTAACATAATTTCGGAAATCCATACCCGATAAGGGGTTTTATCTTGCTGCCATGGCAAGTGTTTTCTGCCTTGCAACTGAAACCATGATAATACTTGGTCGCTAAATTGTTGCGCAGATTTGGCTGATATAGTGGTTTTATTTGTCATAATGGCGACAGTGTAGCGAATAAAGCTGAGATTTTCATTGCAAAAATTTCTATTGCCACTATCCTCTCGCACAGAGTAAGTGTTAATAAAAATAAGGTTTGGCTTGAGCCAAGTCGTAAGGAATTAAAAATGAAAATAGATGCAAAAAATCGTAGTAATCGTTTACGTAAAAAATTACGTGTTGATGAGTTTCAAGAATTAGGTTTCGATATTGCTTGGAAACTTGATGATGGCACTGACAATGAGTCAGTTGATGCATTTTTAACGAAGTTTTTCGACGAAGCTATTGATCCAAACGGTTTAGGTTTCGGTGGTGAAGGTGATACTTTATGGCATGGTCTTATTTGTACTCAACAATTAGGTAAATGTACTGAAGAACACCGCCAATTAGTTGAGAAATGGTTAACAGATAACGGCGCAAGCTCAGTTACTGTTGGTCCATTATACGACGTTTGGTGGGCAGAGTAGCCTTTAGCAAACTCGTTTAAGCCATAAAATATATACGGGTGTTAAATTAGTTCTTGTGAGGCGTTATGCCGAGATTGAATTTCAGTCAGTAAACAAGGATAATATGCGCCCTAATTTCGATGAAGCAACTAAATAATAGATAGCATTATGATAGATAGAAGCCACAAAACCGTTGAACAAGCAGAGCAAGAAGGCAAGTACATTAGAAAGGTACGCAGCTTCGTTAAACGTGAAGGTCGCCTTACTAATGGTCAAGCAAAAGCTTTAGAGCAATTTTGGGATACCATGGGTTTGAACCATGAAAGTGGTTTAATTGATCCTAGTGCTTTGTTTGGCAATAATAACCCGGTTGTGCTCGAAATTGGCTTCGGTATGGGTAAGTCGTTAGTTGAAATGGCTAAAAATGCCCCTGAGCTTAACTTTATTGGTGTTGAAGTTCACCGTCCTGGCGTTGGTGCTTGTATTGGCTTAGCGCAAGAAGAAGGTGTTAATAACCTTAAAGTGTATGAGCACGATGCTATTGAAGTGTTAGCCGATTGTATTCCTGCCGAGAGTTTAACAACGGTTCAGTTGTTTTTCCCTGACCCTTGGCATAAAAAGAAGCATCATAAACGTCGTATCGTGCAAGCTAGTTTTGTTGAAGCTATACGTGAAAAGCTTAAAGTTGGTGGTGTGTTCCACATGGCTACCGACTGGGAAAATTACGCAGAATGTATGTTAGAAGATATGACATCTGCGCCAGGCTTTAACAACTTATCTGAAAACAATGATTATGTGCCGCGCCCTGATTCTCGTCCGTTAACTAAGTTTGAAGACCGAGGTCAAAACTTAGGCCATGGCGTTTGGGATCTACAGTTTAGTCGTATCAGTTAAAATAAAAAATAATTTATCTATATCAGTAAGGTGGTAAACGCTATGTTAATGCCACCTTTACTTAACCGTTAAATGTCGCAGTTGTAGCTATTGTTGCTGGCCGTTATCGGTGTAATTTATCGCGTTCAATATGGAACAAGTGCTGACTATTACGTAAATTCCCTGTCTCTTTTAACCATTGCTCATCAATAATCTCACGCATCAAGGCAGCTTGTAACGTTCGTGCAGTGCAAGCACTCCAATAGGTAATTGTGGCTTCCTGATGAACTTGAGTATTAGGGAGCTCATCGCAACGAGTTTGTGCCATTTCTTCAATAATACTATCAATAACTTTGGGTGTTAATTCTCGCTTGATTTGCTGTTTAAATTGGGTGAAATGCTTAGCACGCATTAACTGCCAAATTAGCCAAACTAAGAATAAAACTGCGATTACAACAATGATTTCCAAAACAGCGCTCAAATAATTCATAAAATAACGCGATATCATAGCAGTATTTTTTATTCACAGTTAAGGTTTTTAATGGTGATTATTTCATACTGTTTCTAGTACGTTAAACCCGACCTTGAGGCTTTAGATTAGTTGTTAGCATGTTGTTAAAGGTATAAAAAAAGGAAGCATAAAAGCTTCCTTTTTTAATTACACGTTCTTAAACGAAAACGTGTTAATACTCGATGGGTGCAGCAGTAGTGAGTAAACCTAATCCCGATTGCTGATATTGCTGTTTAAACTCGGCAATATCTTGCGCTAAGAAATGGTTAACTTCGTCTATTCCTTTTTTCAATGCAGCTTTACCTTGCGCTAAGTAAAGTTCAGCTGTGGGTGAAGGTTTACCGTAGCGACTGCCAGCATAGCCCCAAGCGATAAATATTTTAGAGCTTACTTTATAGCTTTCATCAACAATGCCATTGGTTTTAGGAATAGAGCGTAAGCTTTTATCTAGCTCTGCAATTTTTTTAATTAAAGCATCTGCACTGGTGCTAAGCATTTTTTCTGTACTTGTTGCTTTGCTTTTATCATCGGCTAATTTTCCTAACGCTTTATCAGCCATCGCTTTGATTAACTCAACATCTTTTTTACTATCCACTAAGGCATGAGCCGCTTTGGTGAGCGTTGAATACATGTCTACGGCTTGATGTTGTAAATTATAACTCGCAGTTAAATCTTGCGTAGAAACATTAAAGCGAGGATCTTTTAATACCTGTGCTGTGGTTTCAAATTCATGATGGTTTAATTTAACCGTGATGCTATAAGTACCGGGTACAACTTCAGGGCCAGCAGCTAAAATATCTTTGTCTTCTTCAGGTTCGTCGCCAGGCATATCTAACGCGCCATCAGACTCTAAACCCCATGCAATACGATTTATACCTTGTTTGATTTTACTGACAAATGTTCGGACCACTTCACCTTGACTGTTTTTAACCGTAATACGAGCTTTATCTGAAAGTGCAGGTTTCTTATCATCAGCTTTTTTAGCAACGGAGTTTTTATCTGCTTTGGCTTTTTCTGCTTTTGCTTTCTCCGCTTTATTTAACTGACGCGCTTTTTCTTTATCTTCATCCGGATGTACTAAATGTTCGCCTGATGCCATGATGGTCAGCGTAGCGCCATAAACTTCGTTTTCGCCAACATAAGCGGCGTCACCCCAGAAACGTGATGATGGTGCACGGTTAGTCACATACTGCTGACCATCAGAAACACTTAAAAGCTTTAATGGTGCTTTGAAAGAATCTTCAGATAAGCCACGCAGTGCACTGTAGTCATCAATAACAATAATCGAGCGACCATGTGTTCCCAGTACTAAATCATTCTCACGTTGTTGAATAGCCATGTCCATTACAGAAACCGTTGGTACACCTTGGTCATATTTAAACCAAGAATCACCGGCATCGGTAGAGGCATATAAGCCTAACTCAGTGCCTAAAAATAATAAGTCTTCATCAACATGATCTTGTTGCACGGATAGGGCATAACCTTTGATGTTTTTAGCGGTTAAATTGGTAAATTTACTACCATACTTTGAGGCTTTAAAAATATAAGGGCTCATGTCGCCACGGCGGTGATTATCAAAAACAATAAAAGCTTCGTCAGCATTATAAAGCGACGGTGTTATATGAGGAATAAATGCATTTTTTGGTGCTTTACGTGCTTTTTTCTCGACACTTTTCCAGGTTTCTCCACCGTCTTGTGTGACATGAATTCTCCCGTCATCTGTACCAATCCAAATAACCCCTTGTTTGATTGGGCTTGGCGCTATGGTAATAATTGCAGTGTTGTTTTCAGCGGCAGTAACGTCAGGGGTTAAACCACCTGAATCTTTATAGCGTTGAAAGTCTGGATTGTTGGTTGAAAGATCTTTAGAGATCACTTGCCAAGTTTCACCTCGGTCAGTTGATTTATGAACAAATTGACTACCATAATAAATAGTATCTTTGTTAAATGGGTCTTGTGCTAAGCCGGCATTCCAGTTGAAACGCAGTTCAGTTTCTGGGGTTGGTGGTGGTGGCATGATCAGACTTTGCTCACCGGTATTGAGATCCCAACGATTTAAATAACCCCCTTGTGATTGGCTATAGCCTTTTGTTACGTCATCAGGAAATGGCATGGCATCAAAACCGTCACCAAAACCAATTTCTTGCCAATGAACGTTACGAATGCCGGCGCTGTGCCAAACTTCCGCTGGGCCGCGCCAAGAACCGTTATCCTGTAAACCGCCATAAATATTGTAGGGTTGAGCATCATCAACGCGAATATGATAAAACTGAGAAATGGCTAGGTTTTGTACGAAACGCCAGCTGTCACCTTTGTCTTGGGTAATTGATACGCCGCCATCATTACCTAAAATTAAATGTTTTGAGTCATTAGGGTTTATCCATAAGGTGTGATTATCAATATGAATATTATTACCTGCAGCACAGCAATCAACTTTTTCAATCTTGTTAAAGGTTTTACCGCCATCAATGGAACGACGAACAAAGGTTGCTATGTTATAAATCACATCGGGATTATTTGGATCAACTTCAATTTCTGAATAGTAAAATGGACGATCAGCAACACCTATTTCATCATTAACTGTTCGCCAGCTGCTTCCGCCATCGTCAGAGCGCATAAGTGCACTTTTTTCAGCTTCTATTAATGCGTAAACAGTATTTGGCTGACTTTCGGCAACATCGAGTGTTATGCGGCCTAAATCACCTTCAGGTAAGCCATCTGCAGCGGTTTTTTCTTGCCAGGTTTCACCACCATCAAGTGAGACAAATAAGCCTGAACCTGGCCCACCAGATTCAAAACGGTCTGGCCAACGTCTAAATTGCCACATTGAGGCATAAAGCTTATTTGGGTTACTCGGATCCATTTTAATATCTGTTGCACCTGTGGTGTTATCAACAAATAGAATTTTCTGCCAGCTTTTACCACCGTCGATAGTTTTATAGATACCACGGTCTTTATTTTCAGCCCATAAGGTACCTAAAGCGGCAACATAAGCGATGTCTGGATTTGTTGGATGCAATGCAATGCGATTAATGTGCTCAGTATTTGCTAAGCCCATTTTGTTCCAACTTTTACCAGCATCAATTGATTTATAAATTCCGCCACCAATAGATACTGAGTTGCGAACATTACCTTCGCCGGTGCCCAACCAAACAATATCAGGGATTGCCTGATTAATAGCGATAGCGCCGGTTGAGGCATATTCTTCATGTTCAAAAATGGGTGTCCATTTCAATCCAGCATTTTCAGATTTCCATACACCACCTGACGCGGCCGAAGCATAGACAATATTAGGGTTTGAGATGACGGCTTCGATATCAGATATGCGTCCGCTTGTGGCTGCTGGACCAATATTTCTCACTTTGATACCTGACAGTAAATCGGTATCTATGGCGGCGGATGCACTGGTGCTAATAGCAGCAGTGAGCATCAAGGAGGTCAGAGATTTTTTCATCGATTTTCCCTATTATTTATATTTATCATTGTATGTTTATCGATAGCGTGTGATGAGATAAGACTTAAATTAAGTTGGTTATTTAGCCTTCTTTAATCATCACCACATCAAGCTTGAATTAGAGCACTTTAATTAGAATAGATTAGTTGTTAGATAATGTTTTATCACTTTATGATCTGTAATGATTTAGTGATACGCTAAATTGATTGATTTTTACGATATATGGCGAAACATTGTCACCGTGGCGAATCAATACAAATGCTATGAATCCTTGTAGTAAAAAGCGAGCAGTGTACTTAATTCAATATGTTTTTATTTAGCAATGTTAAGGCTTAAACTGCGCACCTTCATGCATTAACAGTTTAGCTTTTAAGCCTAAACCACCCGCATAGCCAGTTAATTTACCGTTACTACCAATAACTCGATGGCATGGCACTATAAGGGCGATAGGGTTGGCACCATTTGCTGTACCCACCGCGCGTACGGCTTTTTCGTTATTAATGCTTTTCGCAATCCAACCATAGCTTTTAGTTTCACCGCACGGGATCTCGGTTAACGCTTGCCAAACTTGTTTTTGAAAGTTAGTGCCTGTTGGCGCCAATGGCAGATCAAAGTGTTTTCTTTCACCGCTAAAGTACTCATCTAATTGCTGAATAACCTGAGTGAATTTGCTGTTGTTTTCAGAAAAGCCAGTAAAGGTAATTGGAGATTTTCCTGCTTGAAAGGCTAGGGCACTTAATCCATGGTCATTTGCCGTTAAGGCAATTTCACCTAAAGGTGATTGATAAATACAGTAATACATTTTGTGGTTCCTCAGAAATATGTCTTTGTGTTCACTATTTTTTTATTGTGTTGCTAACGACTGCCACAAATAAATAGCAGCATAAGCTCGCCAAGGTCGCCAACTTTCAGCCAATGCGAGTATATCTTTATTTCTAGGTTTTATTTCATTAAAAGTTAGGGCTTTAATAATACCTAAATCAGCGCTTGGAAACGCGTCTGGGTCGCTTAAACCTCGCATACCAATATAATTTACGGTCCAAGGGCCAATACCTTTGAGTTTTGTTAATGTTGCTTCTAATTCTTCAATGGTTAAACCTTTAGTAAATATACTCTCATGCTGCTGAAAATAGCTAACCCAGGTTTGCAATGTGGCAATACGAGAACGAGTTAAGCCAATGTCTTGATAATCTACATTCAATAATGCTGCAATTTTTGGGAAGTACTTTGTAGCATTAATGTTTTCGGGTTGCTCAATATCAACAAGGTCATCGCCATATTTTTCTGCGATGCGTTGTGCCAAGGTTGTTGCGCCTTTTACCGATATTTGTTGGCCGAGAATTGCTCGGATAGAAAATTCAAAAATATCCCAACACCCCGGTAATCGCAGGCCAGAAAATTGTTCAATAACTTTTGCTAATATCGGATGTGACTTTAAATGTTGATGAATAATTTGCATATCGGCGTCTAAATCAAACATTCGCCTAACACGAGCTATAATTTGATTTAGATAACTATAGTCAGTTAACTTAACCGTGAGGTTTAAGGCACTTTTGCTTGAGTGATGAGTGACTTTTATCCAGCCACGACAACTTTCTAGCTCAATGGTACGAAAATAATGTTCTGTAGTAATATCTTCAATGTTACTCATTTTTCTTGAGCGGAAAAAACTCAGCATTAACGGCCAGTCAAAGGGTGCTTTATAAGGTAATAAGATAGTAACTTGGTTTTCAGATGTCATTGTTTTATTGCCTCTGATCTCACTCGGCGACGTTTTGTAGGTTTGTAGAATGACTTCATTGAATCGACGTATGCTATTAAAGCCGGCAGCGAAAGCAACGTTTGTAATACTTAAGTGTGTTGTAGTGAGTAGTTTGTGCGCTAGCAATAATCGTTGCTGATGAAAAAACTCTGAAGGTGCTAATCCATAATACTGCACAAATAAACGACGAATTTGTCTGTCGCTGATTTCAAGTTGCTCAGCACACTTTTGTAAACTGAAACCGTTTTCGTAATAAGCTTGCGTTATTTGATTGATTTTTCTGGGTAATGGAAGGTTTGGCGCAAGTTGTGGAAAGCAGCGTTTACATGGCCTAAACCCTGATTTTTGTGCTAATTCTGCACTTTCATAATAAGTCACGTTTTCTGGCTTTGGAGGTCTAGCAGGGCAAATAGGACGACAAAAAATACCCGTTGTGATCACGGCGGTAAAAAACTTGCCATCAAAACGAGCATCACGACTTAAGCGGGCATTTTCGCAAACCTCTACACTGAACATACTTTTCCTTATGACGTCTTTTTATTTGATAATAGCTTTATTAAAGATTAATTTTATTTTTGACAGATCATACGTTAGACAATGTAAATAACTAGCGACAATCGGACAAGACCTAAAATATAAAGTTAATTGGTTTGTAATGAGTCGACTTATGAGTTTTAGATTAACATTCATAAGACATGGCGTGCTTTATAGGTTAAATTAAAGTGATAGGAAGTATTAACTTTGGTATAAAGGTTTTTTTGTCATATCGTTAATATCTGAAATTAAAAGTTGTTGTTTAGCTAGGTTATTAATTTACTTAACAACATGTTCGAAAGTGATAAACAAGGTGTGTATTAAGTAATGAGCAATAAGAGTGCTTTTAATAGTAAATTAAGTCGACGTGTCTTTATTTACATTTTTTTGTGCAGTGCTTTATTGTCAGTTGCCTCTACGTTGATTCAATTGTACGTAGATTTTCAAAACGGTGTTAACACTCTTGATGAACGTTTTGACAATATTGAATCAAGTTATAACCAATCAATTTCTACCAGTTTATGGGATTTTAATGAAGGACTGGTTGAGCAACAAATTGCCGGTATTCAACGTCTGCCTGATATTCGCCATGTTCGGTTAACCACTAGTTTTGGGAAAATATACCAAGTGGGCGATATTCTTACCGAAGCTAAAAAAGTGGAAAGCCATCCTATTTCATTTGAAGGTAATATTATTGGCACTATGATTATTTCTGCTGACTATCAGGATATTTATCAGCATTTGTGGCAAAAAGCCGGTTTTATTATTTTTACTGAATTTATCAAAATATTTATAGTCGCACTCTGTACCTTTTTTATTGTTCATTGGTTTATTACCCGTCATTTATATCGTATTACTCTTTATTCTCAAGCAATGAGTGGGGATAGTTTAGATCGACCATTAATGCTAGAAAATCGTGGCAAAAAAACTGATGAACTTGATGAGCTGGTTTCGGCTATTAATGACATGCGACTAACACTTCAAAACGATATGATTAAATTAGAAGATGCCGAAAATGCCTTGATTAACCTCAATGGCGACTTAGAAATTAAAGTTTATGAGCGCACATCTAAATTATCTGAAAGTAATCAGCAGTTACAAAACTCGCTTGATGCGCTAACCCTAGCTAAAGATCAACTCGTACAGTCAGAAAAAATGGCATCACTAGGGCAATTGGTTGCAGGTGTTGCGCACGAAGTAAATACGCCGTTGGGTATCTGTGTTACATCACTTAGCGCTTTAAAAGAAAAATTTCATGAGCTTGAACAGGCACTGAGTGATGAAACACTAACAAGAAAGCAATTAACTTCAATTTTAGACTTATTTGGTGAGTATGAAAAAATTATTGACCGTAGTTTAAATAAAGCGGTTGATTTAATTCGAGGTTTTAAATCAGTTGCGGTTGAATATCATACCGATCCTAAGATAAAAATTAATTTATCTCAGCATGTTCACGACATTGTTAATACAGTGAAAACTTTATTCAAACAGAAAAATTATACGATTAAAATATTGGTCGATGAAGACCTTAATTTAGTAACTTTTCCAAGTGCTTGGAATCAAATATTAACTAACTTTTTGACTAATTCACATTATCACGGTTTTGAAAATACGATAGAAGGTGACATATCTATAGAGTTTAAGGTGATTGAACAACACCTTGTACTGACATATCAAGATAATGGTAAAGGTTTAGATGATAAGGTTAAAGATAAAATATTCGACCCTTTTGTGACTACAAAACGAGGCTCAGGTGGTTCAGGGCTTGGAATGAATATTGTTTATAATTTAGTTAATACCAAACTTAGCGGTAGTATAAAAATTGTAACTACTGATCATGGATGCTGCTTTGTTGTTGAGGCGCCTCTTGAAGATGAGTCTGGCGATAATAGTATTAAAGAAGGGCCTGAATTAACATTAATTCCATAATGTTATCAGGCATATTATTTTTCATCATTGGTAGTATTTAAAATACTCACTATTATGATTTCTATAAGTCGTAAGCTCAATCCAAACTAATCCAACTTCACCCAAAAATATATTTAGGTTTTATGGCTTTATATTTTTTTGGGAGGTAGGTTAAGCAAAAAAATAAGCGGTTAACGTCCATAGTACACCAGCAAGAGAAGCTGCCAGAGCTGCGGGTGCAAGCTGAGATTTTACATGGTCCATTAAGTCACAGCCTGTTGTCATCGCGCTAAGAATCGTGGTATCTGAAATAGGCGAACACTGATCTCCGAAAACACTGCCGTTTAGAACCGTTGCGAAACAAAGCATCATAAACAATTCAGGATTTGTTACCCCTTGGCTTTGACAAATAGCCCATGCTAATGGCATCGCTAAAGGAAAAGCTATCGCATAAGTTCCCCAACTGGTACCAGTGGAAAAAGCAATAATCATAGTGATCAGCTGTAAAATTACCGGTAAACACCAAAATGGGAGTTGCTCTCCAAGCAGAGACACCAAAAATAAACCTCCACCTGTTTCTTTACTGATACTGCCAATAATAACCGCTAGCATTAAAATAACTGATGCGAATACCACGCCTTTTAAGCCGTTACCAAAGCCGTCAACTACATTATTTAAAGACATTCCTTTGATCAAAGCAATAACAGCAGAAAGTAATAATGCAGCGCCAAAAGCCCAATTAATTTTAGGCGAACCGAGCATAACAAAACTACCAATAGCAATGGCGGTTAAAGTAACTAAAGGTAAAATAAATTCAAGTACATGAGGCTTATACCCTTGCGGTATATCTGTGCTTTGTAACTCTTTCGCGCTTAACGGCTTAGCTCCTGGAGCATCGAGCTTACTTGTGGTTTCAGCACGAAGCTTTGCTGCTCGTATGCGCTTACCAGAAAAAGTGGTGATATTAAGGCTCAGTAGTAACGTGCCTGTAACAGCAAACATACTGTAAAAGCTAAACGGAATACTTTGGAAGAAAAAACTGATCCGGTCAGCCTCTGTGGCTAAAAAAGAAACACCGGGAATAAATATCAATGCTTGAACATATGCTGGCCAAGCATTAAAAGCCAAAATTGATGCAATAGGGGAAGCTGTTGAATCTACAATGTAGCTCATTTCTTCGTGACTTACCTTTGCTTTGTCTGCCAAAGGTCGCACTGTGGTGCCAACTAAAACGGTGCTCATTGTGCCGCCTTGGAAAAATAACATCCCTAAAAGCCATGAAACTAACTTTGCTGATTTTCTCCCTTTGACAAAATGTTTAGTCATGTAATTAGCAAAAGCTTGCGCTGCACCTGTTTTAGACCATATACCTAATAAACCACCCAGTAACCATAAATACAGCAACAGCAATGCAGCGGTGCCTTCTTTGGCAAGGTTTGGAATAATCACTTTGTCAGTTAAGTCGTAACGTCCGAGCATAATAGAGCCAACAATAACACCGCCAAGTAATGCGGTAAGGGGCTCTCGTGTTAATAAACACAAAATAATAGTGATTAAGGCAGGTAAAAGTGACCATATACCAAAATGAAAGGCTGGTTTTAATAATTTTAATTGTTGTTTTTCGTCGGTAACCCATTGCTGTTTAAGCTTTGGTGGACTGTTTTTATTATTAAGGTTTTGCTGATTAAGTGGAGAATCTTCATAATTGACGACAGAATCAATTATGACTTTTTGTTCTTTATAAATATAGCTAGAAACACCTGTTTCATTGGTACTTACATCGTACACATAGCTTTGTTCTACCCAATGAGGTGCGATAAATTGTTTTATGTAAATTGCCGATAATATGGCAAAAATAAAGGTAACTAAAGCGATTCTATTGCTTTTTATTGGCATAAATGTCTCTTTTTTTTATTTGAGATTTATTTACTCAGTCTTATTGTGTTATATGCCAAGCATAATTTATATCTTTAACGATAACAGAATATTGAAGCGATGAAAGGGGGATTAGATCTGAAGTTATAAGTTTTTAAAATACTCGTTTAGCAAGTTTTTGAACATCATGTGTTTTTATAGCCTTACAGTACGCTATTGTTTTGTGTTTAGCTCGTGGTTCTTTATAATGGTAATAACATTTTTAGGAAGCCTTGTATGAGCATTGTATATAAAACTAGAACTCAATTAGTTGTTGAAACCCTTAGAGAAAAAATACTAAGTGGTGAGATTAAAGCGGGTCAACCTTTGAGACAGGCCGCACTTGCAAGTGAACTTAATGTTAGCCGAATTCCGGTGCGAGAAGCTTTACTGCAACTTGAAGGTGAGGGCTTAGTGGTTTTTGAACCACATAAAGGAGCAACGGCGACTGAACTTAATGCAGAACTAGTTGATGAGTTATTTGAATTGCGCGCTATGCTAGAAGCTGATTTACTGGCTAATTCTTTGCCAAATATTAGCGACGAAAAGTTAGAGGAAGCCACTCAGTTTCTGTTGAAATTAGATAAAGCCCTTGGTCAAGAGAATGCCGCCAATACATGGAGTGAGCTTAATTCAGGCTATCATAACTGTTTATATTCGGGCGCTAATCGACCACAAACATTAGACTTGGTAAATACACTGAATAAAAGCGCAGATCGTTATATTCGCATGCATTTACTTTGGGCTGGTGGAATATCTAAGGCTGAATCTGAGCACAATGAAATTTTAGCCTTAAGTAAAGCGCGTAATATTGATGCTGCTGTTGCATTGCTCAAGCAACATATTTTAGGATCTCGTGATGAAATTAAAGCCTTTTTAGAAGCACGTGAATCAAAAATGAATAGCTAACCATTTCGAAATAAAACTGAAATAAACTCTCCACACAAGTAGCGATTTTCTTACGAATATTACTTGTTTTTCTTGATGTTTACCTTGATGTTAATTTGAACAAATATTGACATTTTACTGATATTTCTATAGTATTCCGGCGCCTTCAAACCCCGAATGATAACGTTTTTCGTTTAACTTACTTGGTATAACTTATCATTAAGTCAATTTTTGGGGGCTATGCCCAATTTAATTAATTCAAGCTAGTTTTATACTGTGCTTGTTTTTTGATGTTCTAATCAAAGTAGAGAAAATAATGTTTGAATTACACGCCAGTAAAGTGGCAAATTTAAAAAATGATGTTTTGTCAGGTTTCACTGTAGCCTTAGCCTTGGTGCCTGAAGCCGTAGCATTTGCTTTTGTTGCTGGTGTTGAGCCCTTAGTTGGTTTATACGCTGCATTTATGGTGGGTTTAATCACATCTATTTTCGGTGGCCGACCAGGTATGATTTCTGGTGCTACAGGCGCCATGGCGGTTGTAATGGTGAGTTTAGTTGCTATTCACGGTGTCGAATACTTATTTGCCACTGTTGTACTGACCGGGTTACTGCAAATACTAGCGGGGCTGTTCAAGCTCGGTAAGTTTATTCGCTTAGTACCTCATCCAGTTATGCTTGGCTTTGTTAATGGCTTAGCTATTGTTATTTTCCTTGCGCAGTTAGGGCAATTTAAGGTGACTAATGAAGATGGCGTATTAGCGTGGATGCAAGGTAGCCAAATGTTAACTATGGTTGGTCTTATCGTGTTAACTATGGGTATTATTCACTTTTTACCTAAGTTAACTAAAGCTGTTCCGTCATCACTTGTTGCCATTGTCGTTGTAACATTACTTGCGCAAAGCCTTGATTTAGATGCGCGCACAGTCGTCGACTTTGTAAGAGATATGACCAATGACCCTATGGCTTCTATTGCCGGCGGTTTACCACAATTTAGTATTCCAAGCGTGCCATTTAGCTTAGAAACACTGCAAGTTATTTTACCTTTTGCTCTGATTTTAGCAGCTATTGGTTTAATCGAATCATTACTGACGTTAACATTAATTGATGAGTTAACTGGCACACGTGGTCACGGTAACAAAGAATGTGTTGCACAGGGTGCAGCAAATACAGTAACAGGTTTCTTTGGTGGCATGGGTGGTTGTGCCATGATTGGACAGTCAATGATCAATGTTAACTCTGGCGGTCGTGGCCGTATGTCGGGTGTTACTGCAGCACTTGCATTACTAGGTTTTATTTTATTTGGTTCTAACCTAATTGAACAAATACCGCTAGCGGCACTTGTTGGTGTTATGTTTATTGTTGTTATTGGAACCTTTGAATGGTCAAGTATTCGTATTCTAGGTAAAGTGCCAAAAGCAGACGCTTTTGTCATTATATTAGTTTCTGCGGTTACGGTAGCTACTGATTTAGCCATAGCCGTTGTGGTTGGTGTTATTGTATCTGCATTAGTATTTGCTTGGGAGCATGCTAAACATGTTGTTGTGCACCGTTCAGTTAATGCTAACGGTTCAACGGTTTATGATGTAAGTGGCCCGTTATTTTTTGGTTCAGTATCGAGCTTTTTAGAACAGTTTGATATGGAAGGCGATAGTGATGACGTTATCGTTGAGTTTAAAAATTCACGCGTTGCTGACCATTCGGCTATTGAAGCCATAGATACTTTAGCAGAGCGTTATATTAGCCGTGGTAAGCAAATGCATTTAAGACATTTAAGTAAAGAATGTACACAACTGTTAACTAAGGCTGGCAGCTTAGTCGAAATTAATGTTATCGAAGACCCTGATTACCATATTGCTACTGATAAACTCGGTTAACAAATTCTATAAAATATTAATTGGGTATATACTTTAGCGTATCTACCCAATGGTTTAATTCAATTAATAGTAATTGATAGTACGCGATGAATATGAAATGCAATTAGAATTTTTTGATGTGCCTAGCCCATGTGTTGGAATTTGTCAGTCTGATGACAAAGGCCAATGCTCGGGATGTTTTCGTACACGAGACGAACGCTTAAATTGGATAGCTTTTGATTCTAATGAACGTCAAAAAGTCATTAAACGTTGTCAGCAACGTGAAAAGCGTAAAACTAAACCTACTGGAGTTAAAGTAGCTGAAGTTATTGTTGAAAATAAACAAGCTTCGTTACTTGACCCTCCAAGTAAAAAACGCCTTGATAATAGTAATGAAATCGACTTTGGTGATTTCGAACTGTAAGGCTTATAGCTCAACTCTACCCTTTTATCGCATATAGTTAGCCATTCAACGCAATTGCTTAACTCCCCTCATTGTCTGACTTGTTGTCAGCGACAATTCATAATATTGTAGCTATTAATACTTTGTTAACATAATGCCGTTAACTTCTAACGTTTACGTTAAATAACTTAACTTGAATAATAAGCGCTTACATATCTGCCTGAAAATCACTTTTCTGCATTGTGTTGAGTAAAACAGGAATAAATTTATGCAAAAATTTCTACCATCATTAGTGACAGCAGCACTCGCTGTTGCTTTAACGGGTTGTTTGCAAAGCGAACAGCAAGACGAAAAAGTCGTTATAAACAAAAACCCATATCCAAGTACCTATAAAGTATTACCGCTGGAAACTACACTGATAAAAAATGCCACGGTATTAACCGGTACTGGTAAACGTTTGGATAATGCTGATGTTTTGATGGTAGATGGTAAAATTAGCCAAATTGGTAAAAACTTAGTTGCTGAAGGTGCGGTTGAAGTTGATGCTAATGGTAAATGGATAACGCCTGGTATTATTGACGTACATTCACACTTAGGTGTTTATCCTAGTCCTTCTGTTGAATCTCACTCTGACGGCAATGAAATGAGTTCGCCTAATACTTCTGAAGTATGGGCTGAGCATAGTATATGGCCGCAAGATCCAGGTTTTGAAGCCGCTCGTGCTGGTGGTATTACTACACTACAAATCCTACCTGGTTCAGCAAATTTATTTGGTGGTCGAGGTGTAACTTTGCGCAATGTGCCAAGTCATACCATGCAAGGCATGAAATTCCCAGATGCACCTTACGGTTTAAAAATGGCCTGTGGTGAGAACCCTAAACGTGTGTATGGTAGCCGTAAAGTCTTACCTTCAACACGCATGGGTAATATGGCGGGTTATCGCATGGCTTGGGCTGATGCAACCGAATATAAGCGCGCTTGGGAAAAATATGATGCAGATTTTGAAGCAGGTAAAAACCCATTAGCACCAGAGCGTGATATCGAATTAGATACCTTAAAAGGTGTACTTGATGGTGATATTTTAATTCATAACCATTGCTATAAAGCTGAAGAAATGGCGATGATGATCGATCTTGGTAAAGAGTTTAATTACCATTCAGGTACTTTCCATCACGCCGTTGAAGCATACAAAATTGCAGATACATTGGCTGAAAATGGTAACTGTGCAGCTATGTGGCCAGATTGGTGGGGCTTTAAAATGGAAGCTTATGACATGGTTCATGAAAACGTTGCTATTGTTGATGCGATGAAAAATTCATGTGCGGTAGTGCATTCTGATTCTGCCAGTACAATCCAACGCTTAAACCAAGAAGCAGGCAAAGTTATGTATCGTGCAAACGAAAATGGCTTTGAAATAACGCCTGAACTTGCCATAACTTGGATCACCGCTAATGCAGCAAAATCGATTGGTGTAGCTGAAGAAACCGGTAGTTTAGAAAATGGTAAAAAAGCGGATGTCGTTATTTGGAATCAAAACCCATTTAGTGTTTATGCGCAAGCTGAACAGGTGTTTGTAGATGGTGCAAAAGTGTACGATCGATTTGATGAAAAATACCAAGCGAAAAGCGATTTCTTGTTAGGTCAAAGGTAAGGTGAAGATTATGAAACATATTAAATTATTTAAATCATCGCTAATGGTATTGGCACTTGCAAGTTCGACGGCTAGTTTTGCCCAAAGTATTGCAATCACTAATGCGACAGTGCACACAGTAACCGAACAAGGTGTACTAGAAAACGCGACCGTAGTCTTTGAAGATGGGAAAGTTATTGCCATCAACCCTGAAACACTTAATGCTGAGACCATTATTGATGCTAAAGGGAAAATTTTAACACCAGGTTTAATTGGCTCAATGAACCAATTAGGCTTAGTAGAAGTTAGCGCTGTTTCAAAAAGTCGTGATGCTAGCGATAAAAAAGCTGATATTACCTTTGATGCAAGCTTAGCATTTAATTCGCGTTCTTCCGTTATCCCTTATAGTCGTAAGGGCGGTATTACCAGTAATGTTGTCAGCCCTAAAGGTGGTGACGATATGTTTAAAGGTCAAACTTTTGTAGCAGATCTTTCTGGTGAGTTTGACAGTGTTCGATCAACACATAATAACGTCGTGATTGATTTAGGCGCTAAAAGTAAAGGCTCGCGAGCACTAAGCTTGCAAAATTTACAATTTAAACTCGAAGATGCTGTTAAGGAATTAGCAAAAGCGAAAAAGAAAACTGATGATGATAAAGACAAAAAAGAAGCAAAAGAACCAAGTCGTGAAGCGCAAGTTATCAACGCGCTCCTTAGTGGTGACAAAGCGCTAGTTGCTTACGCTGATCGCGCTACTGATTTACTCGCTTTGTTAAAAATCAAAGAGCAATTTTCTCTTGATTTAGTGTTTGTTGGTGCTGCAGATGCCGTATTGATTGCAGATAAAATTGCTCAGGCTAACGTGCCTGTTGTAATGACTGCTTTAGATAACTTACCTGGTAGTTTTGATTCTTTGCATTCGTCACTTGATAATGCTGCAAAACTAACTAAAGCTGGCGTTAAAGTAGCTCTATCAATTAGTGGTGATACCCATAACCTTTATCAGCTGCGTTATCATGCCGGTAATGCTATCGCTAACGGTTTATCGCCTGATGCAGCACTTGCAGCCGTAACGGTTAACGTAGCTCAAGCATTTAATCTTGATAGTGGCACTATCGCTGTAGGTAAAACGGCAGATTTAGTGTTGTGGAGTGCTGACCCATTTGAACTTAGCACTAAGGTTAGTCAGATGTGGATTAATGGTAAAGAGTATTCGACCATAAGCCGTCAAGATGCTTTGCGTGACCGTTATACAACGTCGAGCGATATGCCTAAAGCTTACGTGAAGTAATGTAAAAAATATGCGTTATCTACGTTTTTAAAACTTCGTGATAATGTTAATGCCCGTCAGTTAATCACTGACGGGGTTCCTCCCTCATTTATCACTTACTAACACCTAAAACCAAATTAATTACCTGCCCATCTTTATTGGTCACATAAAGCTTTCTGCATCATAAATTTCATTTAAAGCATAAATAGCGACATTTCATACTGAGTATTTTACTGATAAAAATAACTATCTCGTTAGTCCAATGGATATTAATCGGAAGCTAAGAACGTAAATACTACGATTAATGAGTAAAGTTTACATACTATTGAATTTTAAATAACAATGGATAACTTTTAAGGTGCTGTTTTTATAGGTATTTAATTGTTTTTTTCGTTGGTCTAATATTTGCAAATCTAATATTTAAAATGATTATTTAATTAATATAAGCACTATTAAATGCAATAGGGTTTATATTTGAAATAGCACTTATGATTAAATTTCGGTATCAGCAATAAGTAAATTAGCGCTATTAAAATTACCCTAAGGAATTCACTTGAACCGCGAAGCAAAGCCTAAAATCGCCATCACTGGACCGAATAAATCAGGCACCGTAGCTTGGTTTTTTACTGCTTTGAATATTAGAATTGCTGGAGGAGAGCCCGTTAGAGTAACACCTGAGTCTTTTGACGGAACGCTCGATTATGACGGCGTTATTATTGGTGGTGGTTCAGATATCCATCCTGAACACTTCATTAAAGAAGATTCATCTCTAGTAACACGTTCTTTCTGGACCCAGTTAAAAGAATGTTTATTGTATCCTATGGAGCTAATGAATCATTTTAGTTCCCACCAATACGACAAAGACCGTGACGATATGGAGATACAATTCATTCGTTATGCCTTGAACAATAACCTACCACTTTTAGGTATTTGTCGTGGCCATCAACTACTAAACGCAGAGTTGGGTGGTTCAATGTATGAATCTACTCTACCGCTGCTAAAAGAAAGCGCTAGGATCCGCAGCCCTTTCCCGCGTAAAACTGTGCTTTATACGACTAACGATTCATTAATTTCTAGAATAGCCGGAGATGACCCTTTAAAAGTCAATGCAATACATTCCCAAGCAGTAGCTAAGCCAGCAGACACTCTTAAAGTTACAGCTAAAGAGGAAGCGGGTATTAACCAAGTTGTTGAAAGCAAAAATAGTGACAAAGTATTAGGAGTTCAGTGGCATCCAGAATATTTATTTTATATGAAAGCTCACAGAAAAATTTTTAGGTGGCTTTTACGAGAGGCGATAAAATGAAGAAGGCAAATTTTATCAAGTTAGGCATATTTATTTGTGTTGCGACTGGGCTTTTAGCTTTGTATTTTCTTACACCTTTTAACGACTACCTTGAAATAGATAAAATTAGCCAGTTAGCTATCGATGTACCTGAGAATGCCTTGACTGCTTTAATTTTCTTAGGTGTTTTCTTTATTGGAGGATCACTCCTCATTCCAATTCCGTTGATGGCGTTTACGGTTAGCTTGGTATTTAATATCTGGATGAGCGTACTAATTTGCATACCTGGTTTTCTTTTAGCAAGTCTGAGTGGTTATGGAATAGGACGTGCCATAGGTAGGGACTCTTTTGGAGAAGGGCTTAAAAAGCATACGAAGACATTAAAAGACAAAATGGATGATAGAGGCGCTTGGGCTATTTTCGCATTGCGCCTAGCTCCCACTCCACCTTTTACCGTAACAAGCATTTTGGCAGGCTCACTTGAGATAAATATTTTCAAATTTATGCTAGGCTCGACAATAGGCATTGCCCCTTTAGGCTTAAGCGCAATATTTTTTGGTAAAGGTGTGCTAGAACTTATAAAGGAGCCATCGGGTTTGGCTGTAACATCGATTGCAGCGGCTATTATTCTGTTTGTTGTTTTTTGGTTATTAAGGAAAAAACAACAAACAGAATAAACATTAGGATAGCTATATGTTAAGGCGGTGATTATAAGCACTTACCCTTATCGTTTTTATAAAAAAAGCATATTTCCTATCTTAAAAGTAGTTTGATTTTTAGTGATGACGAATGAAAACGGACAATAATTTACCTTATAAAATGCCTGATTAAGGCTAGAAGGAGAGTAATGTGACAGTTTCAAATAAACATATATCGACACTAACAGTACAAGGGAAATCCTATCAGTACTTTGACCTATCAAGTTTGCAAATCGATACAAATCGCTTACCGCTGACGGCAAAAATATTACTTGAAAACTTGCTTCGCCACAGTGATGAAAAGTATGTGCAACTTGAGGATATTCAAAACCTAGCCAAATGGGACACAGCATCCTCTTCTGATACCGAAATAGCATTTGTGCCTTCTAGAGTTATTTTGCAAGATTTTACCGGCGTGCCTGCGGTTGTTGATTTAGCCGCTATGCGTAACGCGATGTTGGACCTAGGTGGCGACCCAAGTAAAATTAACCCACTTAAACCGGTAGATTTAGTTATTGACCATTCAATAATGGTAGATGAATTCGGTAAAGCAGATTCGTTTAAGCGTAATACTGAAATTGAGGTTGAGCGCAATAAAGAACGCTATCAGTTTTTAAAGTGGGGACAAAGTGCATTCGATAACTTCAAAGTAGTACCGCCAGGAAAAGGTATTGTACACCAAGTCAATTTGGAGTACTTAGCGCGTGTAACGTTTGTCGATGAACAGCAAGACACACCGTTACTTTACCCAGATACCTTAGTCGGTACAGATTCACACACTACAATGATCAATGGCTTAGGTGTGCTTGGTTGGGGGGTCGGCGGTATAGAAGCCGAAGCGGCCATGTTAGGTCAACCTGTCACTATGCTAATACCTGAAGTGATTGGAATGGAATTGAAAGGCAAGTTACCGCCAGGGGCAACGGCGACCGACTTAGTGTTAGCGGTTACAGAACAATTGCGTGCATTTGGTGTAGTAGGCAAATTTGTCGAGTTTTTTGGTGCTGGTGTAAAACACTTAACTGTTGCTGATCGAGCAACACTGGCCAATATGTCGCCTGAGTACGGTGCAACCTGTGGCTTATTTCCTATTGATGAACAAACGACAAAATATCTGGCGTTAACTGGTCGAAGTGAACTACAGATAGAGATTATTGAAGCCTATTCAAAAGCACAGGGCATGTGGGGCAGTGAAGCACAAGAACATGCTGAGTATCATGCAACACTCTCCATGGATTTAGACGCTGTTGTTCCGGCTATCGCTGGGCCAAAACGTCCGCAAGACAGAATAAATCTTGACCAAGCATCGACTGCGTTTAAGCGTTGGATAACCGAGCAAAATGAGTTGGCTATCGCGCCTAACGAAAAACAGAAAGCGAACTTTGAAAGTGAAGGTGGTGCAGAAAATATTGGTTCCAAAACCTCTGTATCTTATCGTCATAATGAACAAGACTATGATCTTCATGAAGGCGCGGTTGTAATTGCTGCGATTACCAGTTGTACTAATACTTCGAATCCATCTGTGTTGGTTGCTGCTGCGCTGTTGGCAAAAAAAGCCAATGAATTAGGACTTACCGTTAAACCTTGGGTTAAAACCAGTTTTGCCCCTGGCTCACAAGTAGTGACCGAATATCTCAATAAAGCAGGGTTGTCTAAAGAACTGGATAAAATGGGCTTTAACTTAGTAGGTTACGGTTGTACTACCTGTATTGGTAATTCAGGTCCGTTACCCGAAGCTATTACTAAGGCGATTAGGCAAAGTGATTTAACCGTAACATCGGTATTATCAGGTAATCGCAACTTTGAAGGGCGAATACATTCAGATGTTAAAGCAAACTACTTAGCGTCACCACCGCTAGTGGTCGCCTATGCATTGGCAGGTAATATGAAAGTTGATATTACCAAAGATCCGCTGGGTATGAGCAGTGCTGGCAAGCCAGTTTATTTGAAAGACTTATGGCCAAGCCAACAAGAAATACAAGAAATTGTCACTCGTGTGGTCAATAAGTCGATGTTTTCTGAGAAATATGGTTCGGTTTATGACGGTGGCGATATATGGGAAAATCTGGATACTGTGGACGCCGATATTTATGATTGGCCAGATAGTACTTATGTGAAAAAACCGACATTCTTTGAAAATATGCCACGGGAGCCTGAGCCAACTAAAGCGATTGAAAATGCCCGTTGTTTATTGAAATTGGCCGACAGTGTAACCACGGATCATATTTCACCTGCAGGCTCCATTGGCAAAGATACTCCCGCTGCAGATTACCTTCGAGCTAATCACGTTGAACAAAAAGACTTTAACTCTTATGGCTCTAGACGAGGCAACCATGAAGTTATGATGCGTGGTACTTTTGCAAACGTTCGACTTAAAAACCAACTTGCTCCTGGCACTGAAGGGGGCTTCACACGTAAACAACCTAACGGTGAACAGATGACGGTATTTGAGGCAGCGCATCAATATATTGCTGAGAATACTCCGACGATTGTTATTGCAGGCAAAGAATACGGTACGGGTAGTTCTCGAGATTGGGCCGCCAAAGGGCCGTTATTACTAGGTGTGAAAGCAGTTATTGCTGAGACCTATGAGCGCATCCATCGCTCTAACCTTATCGGCATGGGTATATTACCACTGCAGTTTAAACAAGGTGAGGGTGCAAGTACTTACGATTTAGACGGTACAGAGCAGTTTTCTATTCAAGCAGTTGATGCTGGCCAGAAACAAGTGCAAGTAGCGGTACTAAAATCTGACGGCACTAATATAAGCTTTGAAGCTGATATACGTATCGATACACCTAATGAGTTCGAATATTTCCGCCATGGCGGGATCCTTCAATACGTGATCAGAACACTGCTTTAGAACTCCAGTTTTCCACGACTGTATATAGTCTGTAGGCTAAGCATAATAAAGTCTACAGACTAGTTTTTTAAACAACTTATCTTGGCTTGCAACGGCCATGTCGTATGAATCCCTTAAAGACCTAACCTACTTATCTACTCACCTACTTCAAGTTCAAGGTGGAACTTACTTAAGTTTAAAATAGCTTAAGCTTAAAATAACTTAAGTAAAACTTGCGGTATTGAAGGTTAAAAATATCGCCATATACCGATTTATTGGGAAGGTAACTCACGTTGAAATTGGTAAATTTTACACAGAGTGTGACCAAGGTACTTAATAGTGTGGTTAACCTCGCTTGTGTTTTTCTATGAAATCACAGCTAATTCCTTATCTATCATAAGGTTGTGTTTTTATTGGCAGTCTGGCTCCTTTATTGCTCTATCAACATCTATAAAGATGTTGAATTTAGCTAAGTCTTAGCTTGGAGAGTAAATATGGTCAATTCAGAATTTTTAAGTGCCGACATTGAAGGAAAATTAAAATCATCATTCACCCACAGTCATTGGGAAAAGCAAACCCTTATGATAGTGGATGATTATAAGAGTAATCTAGAGGCGCTAAATGCCTTATTTAGTTCTCAATATACGGTTATTTTAAAAGATAATGCCAAAGATGCGATTAGCTATGCGACGGAGAAAAACGTTGATCTGATCCTTCTAGATCTCGACATGCCAGTAATGAATGGCTACGAAGCTTGCCGTGTACTGAAGTCTAACCCGATGACTGCAGAAATTCCGATTATATTTGTCACCGCTTCACAAAGTGCTGACGAAGAAGAAAAAGGTTTACTGCTTGGTGCTGTGGATTATGTGGTCAAGCCCGTTAATTTAAGTATTTTACGCGCACGAGTGTTAAATCATATGGAGTTGGTTTATTACCGTAAAAAGTTGGAGGTATTATCCTGCATCGATGGGTTAACCGGCACATCTAATCGTAGGCAACTTGATATTATGCTACAGCAGTATTGTGCATCAACTATCCGCTCCGGAAACTGCCTATCCTTGCTTATGATCGATATTGATGATTTCAAATCTTACAATGATACCTATGGACACATTGAAGGCGATGAATGTCTGAAACTGGTGGCTCAAACTATGATGTCAGTGCGACGAAGAGAGACTGACATCATAGGGAGATACGGCGGTGAAGAGTTTGCTGTTATTCTGCCAGAAACCGATGCGAAAGGAGGATTGCTGATTGCAAACGAAATACTTAACCGAATACGTAAGTTGAATATAGAACACACCCATAGTTCGGCCGAAAGCATAGTAACGGTTAGTATAGGTTTAGCCACTTTCATAGCTGAAAACGATAGCCCTCAGGAAATAAACTTTGAAGATTTCATCCATCAAGCTGATTTACAAATGTATAAGGCCAAAGCTAGTGGAAAGAACTGTATTAGCCACGTTAGTCTCAAAACTGAAGTAGCCAAATCAACTTAGGTAGAAAAATAATGGAAAGTAGAGAACCAACACAATTTAAACAATCCCTTCATAGTGCTAGGAACTCTTTAAATAGCATAGTATTGCATGCTGAACTAGGAAAAATGCTAATGGAAAACAACGCAGATGCGGAGCAAATTAAAAATGCATTTACAGTGATTTTACAGCAATGTAAGGGGTGTGAAAAAATATTAACCAGTATTGGAGATAACAGCTCTGATGATACTTTAGATTAAAATTTATAACCGAGAGCAAACTTTATATCTATTGCCATACACTGACATTAGAAGTTCTTTAGTCCTGCATTTTATATTAAGACTTTCATCCAAATTTTTAATTACTTAGAATAACCGTTAATTAAATGGCAATTATAAATTTGAAAAGGCAAGGTCAAATGTTAAACGTACTATTAGAAAATGAATTTGGACGTATTGAGTTATATGAACTTGCTGATGGCTTGCAAGCGTTGCAGTTTTTTCATCAAAAAGGTCAAGGCTCTATAAGCCTGTATGGTGGACAAGTTCTTAGTTGGCAGCCAGAAGGACAACAACCTGTATTTTGGCTTAGTGATACTAGTCATTACAGCACAGGCAAGGCAATTCGTGCTGGTGTTCCGTTATGCTGGCCTTGGTTTGGTGGTGAGGTAAAGTTACCTAATGGCGAGTTAAGTAAGGTTAGTAACCATGGCTTTGCTAGACAAAGCGAGTGGAAAGTTGATGATATTGAAATATCAGCTTCAACGGTTGAAGTTACCTTGTCTTTGACTGGTAAAGATTGCTCACCATATTGGCCAGCAGCGTTCGAATTGAAACAAACACTGATATTCAATGAGTCATTTCAACAAACCTTAATCATGACAAACTTGTCTGAGCAAACGGTTGAGTATACAGGGGCATTACACAGTTACTTTTGCGTTGGTAATCCACAGAAAACTGATATTCCGATGTTAAACGACGTGCTTTATGATGATAAAATCAATGGGTGTAATGATCAAAAATCAACGCTAAAACATTGTATGGGACCTATTGACCGTATCTATCACAATAATGATAATATGTTTATAGTTGATCATGAATGGCAACGTAAAATTGAAGTTATAAGCCAAGGTTGTCAAGACTGGGTGTTATGGAACCCAGGTAAAGGCGCTGAAGATATGCTTGATGTACATGCCCAAGGCGAGCATGAATTTGTGTGCTTAGAAGCTGCCAATACCGATTGGCAGCAGATAACTAGCCAAAGCAGTGTAAGTATTGGCCAAACCATTAAGTTGCACGCCTTATAAGCTTAAAATAACCAAAGTGTTAATTGAATATTACACTTTGGTTTCTGCCATTATGTTTCGCTTGATAAAGGGCTTTGTCAGCGCCTTTTATATAATCTTCTATGGCTTTACTTTTTATCGGTAATTCACAGATCCCAAAACTAATTGTGGTAGTAAATGAGCCGCTAGTCGTTGAAATAGGAAAAGAAATAGCAGCAATGTTTTTTCTAATACGTTCGACAATTATAAGTGCTTGCTCTGCAGAAGTGTCGGGTAATACCATAACAAACTCTTCACCTCCCCATCTTCCAACGACGTCAATTTTGCGTAAAGTTTGTGATAATTGTTCAGAAATAATACGTAAAACATCATCACCCACCAAATGTCCATAAGTGTCATTTATATTTTTGAAGTTATCAATATCTGCTAATACAAGACAAAGGTTTTCGTTATTTTTTACGATCTCATCAAAGCGCCAATGAACATGGCTTCGGTTAGGTAACTGCGTAAGATGATCGGTTTCAGCATGTTTAATGAGTCGCGATTTCAAATAATTGATAATAGTGAGCAGTGCCATATAAAAAACAATCACAATAATGAAAAATAACATAAAGCGACCAATAAATATTTTCCAATACGCACTTTGTTCAGAGGCTGGCGGAGAAACAATAAACATACGCCAATTAAGCTCTTGTATCGGCATTTGAGAGATCAACAGCCCTTCGTCAGTGGTGTACATAACTTCTGAAGTTAAATTGTTATCTGCGGCATTGTTTTTGATAAGTGATTGATACCAAGGCAAATCACTTAAACGTGTGATGAGGTCTGTTCGGTGATGACTTTGAGATTTAATCATTTTATTGGAAGATAAAGTAATAATATTATTACTGTCAACAAAGTATAACTCAAAACCAAAACGGTCGTTATATTCTTGAAACTTTCGGGCAAAATAGCTTAGCTCAAGTGCTACACCGGTAAAACCGATAAAGTCACCATCCATATTGTGAATTTTATTGTCAAAATATAAATGTGGAGCTTCAGCATTACCTATATCAGTAAACTGCTCACCAGGTAAATTTTTAAGGCGATGAAACCATTCGACATTTTCGCCATCTAATGAAGTTTCTTTACCTGTGGAGTTTAACATTACATCATGTTTTTCTAAGGCAATAAAAGCAACCATATTGTATGACTTAGCGATTTTTTCTAAATAAGAAACTAAATATCCTTTTTCTATTTCTGCTTGCTCTGCATAATCAATAATAAACTGATTTTTCGCCATGAAATTTGCCACATTTAGTGGTCGTAATATTTCACTTGTGACTAGAGAGAACAATGGTGTGACCGCACTTTGCACTTGTTTGTTATGACTATTAATTACATCTTTTAGGGTAAAGTAAGAGGTTAAAATTACCGTAACGATTGTAACGAAAAAAATAACGGCTATGTATCGATCAAATTTATTACCGAGCTTCATTGCGAGATAAGATTCCCTAAAATTGATATTGTTATAACTTATAACGTGGTTAGTAAGTTTTTACTATGTTTTATTATTATATTTAAATATCCACAATGTTAGTCGTAGATATTTATTAATTTATTCGCAAATACTTATTTAATAGTGCTTGCGTAAAAGCCGTTTTTAAATAAAAACCTCGCGGTAAGGTCATAAATGGTTGTCCATGGCGATTAAAAGCTTGAGTTTTTGCATGGCTATTCGCGGCTTTTGGTCGCAGTTGTAATACTTGCCCATGTCTACCATGAATATTTTCCACATTGCCTAAAACAATCATGTCGGTTAATTCTTGCCAATCTAATGCCAACAGGTGTTCTTCTTCTTGCGAAGGTGACCAAATAAAAGCTGTGCCTACAATACGCTCTGCAACCGCGATACTACGCTCTGAAATTACTGGGATCCATAATACACGCGCGAGTTTATTGCGAATATGACTTGTTTGCCATTGCGCACCAACTAAGCCGGTAAGTGGTGCAACACAAACAAAGGTCGTTTCTAATGGTTTTCCTTGATAATTTATTGGCAATGACTTTAGTTCAATGCCTAAATGAGGAAAGTCTGGTTCTGGTCGAGATCCGGCACTGGCACCTAAAACTTGCTCCAGCAATAAGCCTATCCAGCCTTTTTCACGTTTTAAATCTTTGGGTACTTCAACACTAATCTTTGCAGCAATTTCTCCTAGCGTCATACCAGCTAGGTCTTGTGCACGTGTGAGCAACTCTGCTTCGTTTTTAGGGCTTTGTCCGCTAATCAATGTTGGCTCTACATTAGTTTTTATTGTGCTTATTATCATTCAATTCTAAGTCTATGAGCAAGGTAATTCATATTTGTTACTTTTAAAATACTGAATATTTAAGCGCTGACAACAGTAAATACCGACATATTGTGATGATTTTTGATAATAAAAGTTTGCCCAAAAGTGCAGAGTATGGAAGAATCAAAGCATTATTTAATGCTGTCAGGAGTTCCTGTGATAGATGCCGAAGGCTATCGAGCCAACGTCGGCATAGTAATAATCAATGACAGGGGGCAAGTATTTTGGGCGAGGCGTTTTGGTCAACATTCTTGGCAATATCCACAAGGTGGAGTTGACGAGGGTGAGTCTGCAGAACAAACCATGTACCGGGAATTAGACGAAGAAGTTGGTTTAAAACCAGAACATGTCAAGATTGTAGCGACCACTAAGCATTGGTTAAGATATAAATTACCTAAAAGATTAATTAGACACGAAAGTTTACCGGTATGTATTGGGCAAAAACAGAAATGGTTTTTACTGCAATTAACGGCACCAGAATCAGCGGTTGATTTACTCCATTCAAGTCATCCTGAATTTGACGACTGGCGTTGGGTTTCATACTGGTATCCGGTTAGACAAGTTGTGTCATTTAAACGCGAGGTTTATCGCAAGGTAATGAAAGAGTTCGCTTTAGCGGCAATGCCCAGCTATCGCCAAGAGCGTCGACGACGTCGTGCTTAGTTGTTTACCTAAGATTATTATTATGCATTATAAAATAGCTCACTTCGGTGAGCTATTTAGTTTAAAATTATTGAATAATCATAGATAATAACTTTAACATCAGTAAATTGTGCAGAGTTAGCACAGATCAATCCAATCATACTAGCTTGTATGGTATCAACATGAATCACCAAAGAACGAACTAAAAGGGACGGTAATGCTTACTATTTTGCGTCGAATAGTTTTAGAGTTTAGTCAAGCATCAGAGCTTGATCAGGCCTTATTACGCTTAGTTAGTCAGGTTAAGTCCGCTCTGCATACTCAATGTTGTTCAGTTTATTTGGCTGACCATCAAAAACAACACTTTATTTTAATGGCGTCAAATGGATTAGCTGAAAATGCTTTTGGCCGCACAAGTGTCGGTTTTACCGAAGGCTTAGTTGGGCTTGTTGGACAACGTGAAGAGCCAATCAATATTGCCAACGCACAACAGCACCCAGACTTTATCCATGCACCGGAAGTGGAAGAAGAAAGTTTTAAAGCTTTTTTGGGTACGCCGATCATTCATCAGCGCAAAGTGCTAGGCATATTAACCGTACAACAAGAGCAAGCGCGTGTTTTTACCGAAACCGAAGAAGCATTTTTAGTCACGCTATCTGCGCAATTGGCTAATGCATTAGCCAGTGTTGAAGCTCAGGGCATGATCGAGCTAAGTAATAACGGTCAAGGTATAGGTAAAAATATTACTGGTATCGGCGGATCGCCAGGTATTGCCATTGGAGAAATGGTAGTTGTGCATCCTAAAGCTGATTTAGCAACTATCGCGATAGAAACAGCCGATAAAGTTGAACCACAACTCGCCACATTTAATGATGCCGTGAGTCGAACGGTTGCCGATCTTACTCAAATGAGTGAAAAACTCAAAGCGATCATCACTGATAACAGCCTTGATATTTTTGATGTTTATAAACACTTACTCGAGAGTGATAGTTTTAAAACAGAGGTTATCGCAAAAATACATAAAGGTTTTAACGCTGAGAGCGCTTTGAAACTGGTTGTAGACAGTTATGTTATGCAATTTGAAGCTCTCGATGATGAGTATTTGCGAGAGCGAGCATATGACATTAAAGACTTAGGCAATCGCTTACTGAACAACATTCAAAATCTCAGTGAAGCCGAGCAACTGTTACCCAAAAAATTTATACTGGTTGCTGAAGATGTTAGTGCAACAATGCTCGCAGAATATCAACACCTCGGTTTATTAGGGATTGTTTCAATTACCGGTTCTAACAATTCTCATACAGCTATTTTAGCGAAAGCTTTAAATATCCCTGCAATAATGGGCGTTGACTACTTTACTATTCGGCAGTTACATAAAAAAAAGGCTATTTTAGACGGCTATGGTTATCAGCTTTATGTAACGCCCAATGATGCGTTAATACAAGAATATCGCCATATTTTATTGGCAGAAAGTGCACTTAACGCGCAAGTAAAAGAAGCAGAACATTTACCCGCAACTACAAAAGATGGCTTTTGCGTTAGCCTGTTAATAAATGCAGGTTTATCAGCAGGATTTGAATATTCTCAAAATGTTGGTGCAGATGGTGTAGGCTTGTATCGCACTGAAATACCCTTTATGAATCGCAGTTGCTTCCCTTCAGAGTCTGAGCAAACAGCGTTATATCGAGATGTTCTTGCATCATTTGAAGGTAAGCCAGTTACCATGCGTACTTTGGATGTAGGCGGCGATAAGTCGTTACCATATTTTCCTATCATTGAAGCTAACCCTTTTTTAGGTTGGCGTGGTATTCGAATTACCTTAGATCACCCTGAAATATTCTTAGTTCAAATACGTGCCATGATGAAAGCGAACCATGGTATTGGTAACTTAGCTATAATGTTACCTATGATCTCAAGTATTACCGAAGTCGATGAAGCTATTCGATTAATTAACCAAGCATACTATGAGCTATCTGCAGAATTGTTTTGCAATGACAATGACCCACTCATCCGACCTAAAGTAGGTGTGATGATAGAGGTGCCAGGTATTATTTTTCAGTTAGAAGATTTAGCGAATAAAGTCGATTTTTTCTCTGTGGGCAGTAATGACTTAACACAATATTTGTTAGCTGTTGACCGTAATAATAGCCGTGTAGCGAGTTTATATGACTTTTACCACCCAGCAGTTTTACGTTCATTACATTATATTGCCCAAAAAAGCCAAGCCCAAAATATGCCAATCAGCATTTGTGGCGAGTTGGCTAATGAACCTACAGGTGCCATTTTACTTATCGCTATGGGTTACAAAAACTTAAGTATGAGCGCACACAGTCTTGCGAAAATAAAGTGGGTTATTCGTCATGTTGAATATCGTGAATTAAATCAAATTTTAGAGCGAGTTTTAACGTTAACCAATACCTCAGAAGTGCACAGTTATATGCATGAGCAATTAGTGCAATTAGGTTTAGGAGAATTTATTCATGCCAGATTACAATAACTTCTTATCAAAAGGCTTAATTTACCCATATAACGCAAGTGATGTTGATGTTTACTAGTGTTTTTATTGCCTGTGCATTTTTGGGCGCTATTGTTGGATTTTTTGCTGGTTTATTGGGTATCGGTGGCGGACTGATCATTGTACCTGTATTAGTTTACTTATTACCGCTTTTAGGAATTAGTGCAGAACTGTCATTTCCAATGGCACTGGCAACGTCTTTAGCTTCAATTATTTTTACCTCTACCTCTGCCGCTTTTGCCCATCACAAAAATGGTAATATTCCTTGGCCATTAGCAAAAAGCCTGGTGATAACTGTTGCTATTGGCGCGGTACTTGGTGCTGTTCTAGCTGATTTACTGTCATTAAATGCGTTAACAAACATATTTGGTACTGCGGTACTCATTTTAGCCCTCTACATGCTTCTATCGATTAAAGTTGAACGTAGCGTGCCATTGCCATCGAAATGGTGGCTTCAATCCATTGGGCTTTTCACTGGCGTTTTAGCCAGTTTGATGGGGATCGCAGGTGGTGCGATATTAGTACCTATTTTAATGTATTACTCACTTTCTATGCGACAAGCTATAGGTGTTGCAACAGCTTGCGGCATTATTGTCGCGCTATTTGGCACTTTGGGTTACGTGTTTGTAGGCTTGGGACAAAGTGACCTGCCGCCTTGGAGTGTTGGGTATATCTATTTACCTGCATTATTAGGCATAGTGTTAACCTCATCGTTATTCGCCCCGCTAGGGGTCAAAGCAGGGGCAAAACTGTCCTTACCGTATTTGAAAAAAGGCTTCGCAGTATTTTTAATGTTAGTTGCCATTAAAATGATGTGGTATTAGCGAAAAAATACTGCTTTATATGATAATAATTTGTCGACAAATTTGTGCAAAAAAGTACTAAGTGCTGATAAACTGTCATTATTGCAACGCGGTGTTGAACGTTTCATTTTACTCTGCATTTTGGCAGTAAATATCTGCTGTTATTAATAACATTTAAGGAAAACCTAGTGAAAGCATATCTTGATTTAATGCGTCATGTCAGAGACGAAGGGGTTGAAAAATCTGATCGTACTGGTACAGGTACAAAAAGTATATTTGGTTATCAAATGCGTTTTGATCTTGCCAAGGGTTTTCCGTTAGTTACAACAAAAAAATGCCACCTTAAATCAATAATTCATGAGTTATTATGGTTTATTAAGGGTGAGTCGAATATCGAATACTTAAAGCAAAATGGTGTTAAAATTTGGGATGCTTGGGCAACAAAAGATGGTGAACTTGGCCCTGTATACGGTGTACAATGGCGAAACTGGCCAGCGCAAAATGGCGAAACTATAGACCAATTAGCGCAATTAATTGACGATTTGAAAAACAATCCAGACTCACGTCGACACATTATTACGGCTTGGAACCCAGCTTTACTTCCTGACACATCGATAAGCCCTGATGCTAATGCTGAAATAGGCAAACAAGCTTTGCCGCCTTGTCACACCTTGTTCCAGTTTTATGTACTTAATGGCAAGTTAAGCTGTCAGCTATATCAACGCAGCGCTGATATTTTTCTGGGCGTACCATTTAATATTGCAAGCTATGCCTTATTTACGATGATGATCGCACAAGTTTGTGATTTGGAGTTAGGCGATTTTGTGCATACATTTGGTGACGCGCATTTGTATTTAAACCATCTTGAGCAAGTAGACGAACAGTTATCTCGCGAGCCTTTGCCTTTACCTAGTATGTGGATTAACCCTGCAGTAAAAAGTATTTTCGATTTTACATTTGAAGATTTTGAACTACAAAATTATCAATCTCATGCTCATATTAAAGCGGCGATATCGGTATAGTTGATTTCAACATTGGTTGCAAAAAACATTAGAGAAAGAGTGCATTTAAGCACTCTTTTTTATTTTAAGATTCCTATCATTATCATCACAATTCATGATGTACAGAGAAGACGTTAGGTTATTTATATTATCTGTATGACTCTCAATGCCATATTTATGATGGCGAACCCATGGTATTTTCCGCTTAAAGTTAGAGGTTAAAAAATATACTTTTAATTGCTTAGTTTTCAATGTACTGTAAATGTATTGTATCAATAGCTGTATCTTAACTTTACTCGTAGGTAACCTTTATGGGCGCAGAAAACGCACTTTATATCATACTCATAGAAAAAATAAGACAAGATGCGTTAGTGCTGCCAACTTTACCTGAAGTGGCATTGAAAGTAAGACAAGCAGCAGACGACCCCGATATTAGTCTAATGAAAATGAGTGAAATTATCAGCCATGATGCGGCGCTTTCTTTAGGTGTTTTAAAGGTGGCAAATAGTGCTGCTTTTGGGCGAGAAGTTAAAGTGGAGTCCGTAGCTAAAGCCGTTACTCGTATCGGTTTAAGACAAATTAAAAATATTGCTACAGCTATGGCTATTGAGCAAATGTTTGTTTCCAACAACCATTTTATTTCTGACTATATGCAAAAGTCTTGGCGTAAAACTGTTGATGTTGCTTCGGTTGCTATTGCACTGATGACACTTTATTTACAGAAAAATAAGCAATCAGAACTCACTCTTGAAACATTAACTTTAGCAGCACTTATTCATAATATTGGTGTGTTGCCAATATTAACCGAAGCAGAAGGGCACCCTGAAGTATTTGCAAACCCTGCTTTTTTGAACAAAGCGATTATTAAGTTCTCTAATGAAATTGCCGCTGAAATGACAAAAGCTTGGGAGTTTTCTGAAGATTACAGTGAATTAGTGATGACCTGGAATGATTTAAGCGTGCTACCCAAAAACGCGCATTATATTGATTTTATTCGAGCAGGTGCTGTTTATCATACGATATTTAAAAATGAGTCAACACAAGAGTTTTTGCTTAGAAGCTATGTTGATAAAGGTATTTTACCAAACTTGAACTTTATGGCCTCAGAAGATTTTAGTGATAGGTTAGCAAAAGCTAAATCAATGTTTTAACACTTATATCTCTGCTATAGATATTGAAAAAGGCGCTATTTAGCGCCTTTTTAGTTAGCAGAGTATATCTTTAAAACGTCGCTAATTATGCTTCTAAATAATCACTGGCTTTAAGTGAAAATTCAGCTAATAAATTATCTATAAAGCGGTTTAATTCGCCTGCCATTAAAGCAAAGTCAGCATCAAGTTTAGCGACAACATCGTCACTATCAATATCATCATTTTGCTCTTGAATAACATCATAAAACTTCAGGCGTTTAATCGCTAAGTCATCACATAAGATAAATGACAATGATTCATCCCACTCTAGTGCAACTTTTACAACATACTTATCGGCATCTAAATGGGCTTTGATTTCTTCTGATGTTAAATCTTGATTTTTAACACGAACCACAGCACCGTCATCACCTAAAGCATTAAACTCAGCTTCCATACCTAATTGAAAATTAGCGCCTAGGTTACTTTCAACTAACCATTCAGTCATAAGTTCATCAGGTGCTTTTTCAGGTGATGGTGTTGTTACTGGCAATGTACCTAGTGATTTACGTAAAAGTGCTAAAAAGTCTTCAGCTTTACCTCTACTACTGGTGTCAATAACAATAAGGTTGTGAACAGGGTTGATATAAGCACGAGTGTCACTGTAGCGAGAAAAAGCGCGGGGTAATAACTCAAAGATAATATCTTCTTTAAATTGCTCTTTTTCTTTTTTTGTAGCGCCGCGAGATTGTTCTGCTTCTAATTGTGCTATTTTTTGCTCGATCATGTCTTTAACAACAGGAGCAGGGAGAATTTTTTCTTCTTTGCGAGCACATAATAAGTAATTACCATTTACGGCGTGTACTGTTGTGTCACCATGCTTGCCGAGTGCATTAACCCAGCCAAAATGAGATTGCTCAGTTGATGCGCAAGGAGTAAATAAATGCTCAGATAATTGTTTCTCTAAATCTTCTTCAGAACATTCAAAAGGGCGGGTAAAGGCAAAAAAGTAAAGGTTTTTAAACCACATTAAGATAATCCTTGCCCTATTACAGTGGGCGAATAATTGAAAAACGAGGGCTATATTACCGTACTTATTTCGATCACGCACGCCTTAGATTAATCTTGCTGCTCCCTGAGCATTTAGCGCATATTATTAAACTTAATTTCGTAAGTTAAACCTTTGTCAACGACAGAACTAGCATGAATAATGCCACCCAAAGTGTCGGTAACAAGGTTATGAACTATATGTGTGCCTAAGCCTGTACCGCCTTTGCCAGATTCCGTAGTAAAAAATGGGTCAAACAAATGGGCTAATTGATGCTCAGATAAACCGTGACCGTTGTCTTTGTAAACAATATGAATTTGTTCACCATTAAATTGCACCGTTATAGTGATTTCTCCTCGATTGATATTTTTAAAACCATGGAGTACTGAATTAATGATGAGATTAGTAAATATTTGAGAAATAGCACCTGCATGGCAATATATCTCAGCGTCACTTGGACAATTTACCTTAATCGTGTGATTGGTTTTTTTCAACTTAGGATGCAGTGAGTGAATAATTTCATCGAGGTATTTGGCCAAGTTAATTTGACGAATTTTTTCACTAATTTGATCAACGGCAACTTGTTTATAGCTAGTAACTAAATCAGATGCACGCTCGAGATTATTGAGCAGTAAATTTAGGCCTTGCTGTGAGTTGTCGGTGAAATCGTTAAGCTCACGTTTAGAGAGTTTATTATTTTCAATGTCAGCTTTAAGTTTAATCAATAAATCTGCTAGGTAAGTTGTTGAGGTTATACTGACGCCAATTGGCGTATTAATTTCATGAGTAACTTCTGCCGACATCGTGCCTAGTACGGCCATTTTTTCTGCATCAAGTAATCGCTCTTGCGCTTTTTTTAATTCAATTATTGAACCTTTTAATTCATGATTTGTTTCTAAGAGTGTTTTTTCGGTGATACTTCTGCGACTATTTTCAGCTTGCAGTTTTTGTTGTTGATCTAACAATTCACGTTGCTGTATTTCCATTTTTAACATGGTAGTGCTAAGTGAGGATGTTTTGCGAGCTACTTCTTGTTCTAACATTAAGTTTTGTTCATCTAACTTACTGTTAGCTGAAATAACTTTACTTTGTGTAACGGCCAGTTTCTCTTTGTAAATCACAAGTTCATCGATGAGGTTGTTATAGGCATTTTGCAGAATACTTAATTCATTATTCTCATAATTAATGACATGCAATTTAGAGGCTTCAGGATCATCGATATCAAATTGGTTGATTTGCTCAGTTAATTCGTTGAGTGGATTAGTTAGCAGGCTTGAAAAGGCTAAAGAAAATAACAATACAAGCGCTGCGGTTTTAACCATTGCATTACCAATGAGAAAATAAATACCAACTTGTATGCGATTAAATATCACTTCATTACTGGATAATAAAGTTACTGAGCCAACTTTAGTGGTGCGACCTGAAAATTCAAAAATCAATGGGAAAGTATGCCCAAATAATCCAGTATTGTGAGAACTGACATTAAAATATTTTTGATCGTTATCACTTTCCCCTTCGTTTACCGACTCTATAAAGAGGTTATCTTCTCCTGTTGCAACACCTAACTGGGCAATAATAGAGTTATTTTCATCGGTAACCGTAATGCCTTTAATCATGGGAATAGCGACTAAACCTTCGGCAATCGATACTGCTTGCTGGGTGTTAAGTTCCCATACCGCACGAGTTAAGCTGCCACTGAAGGTTTTTTCTAACGTAAGTAGCTCACTTGCAATGTGATTTTTAGTATTAATATATTCGGCACCAATTTGTACGCAAGTAACGATAAATGTCAGTACAAAGTAAAATGACAATACGCGTGTAAGGAGCTTTCGTGACAAACTGTTTAATTTCATTAAATAATTCTTTTATTAAGTATTTATTGATTTTAACTGCTTTTAAAAGTGTTGCACCTTTTTCATTCAGCTATGTGGTCAATATATTAGGAAGGAAATATTCCCTAATTCCTTATGCTAGATATTTTAATATACGGTATTAGACAGCATATTTCCTAAGAAATATTACATTTTGTTTTAGTTATACGAGTAGTTATCAATAATTTATAATTTTTTTAACAAATTGATGAGAAAATAATTCCTTGTGTCACAATAGTGTCATAAAGGTTTGGCAATATAGCCGCAATTATTTTTTGGCCATACTTAAATTTATAAAGGTACTAACATGAAACACACTTACAACAAAATCGCTGTCGTTTTATTGTCTACTTTATCTATGTCGGCATTTGCAGCTGATGTTGAAGTCTACGGTAAAGCAAATCTTTCTCTTCAATCTTCTGATGAGGGTGAAGGATCGTTTACTGAAGTAAAAAGTAACGCTTCTCGTATTGGCCTTAAAGGCTCACATGACCTAGGTGATGGTTTAACGGTACTTTATAAAGCTGAGTTTCAAGTTGACTTAGATGGTGATAGTGACTCAGGTGACAGCATTACTGACCGTAACCAGTATGTTGGCCTAGCGGGTAGCTTTGGTGAAGTATTATTGGGTAAAAACGATACAATGCTTAAGCAATCACAAGGTAAAGTTGATTTATTTAGTGATTTAAATGGCGATATTAAAAGCTTATGGAAAGGTGAAAACCGCATGGCTGATACGCTTTCTTATAAATCGCCTAAATTTAGTAACTTTCAAGTAGGTGTTACTTATATTGCTGAAGATGCTGTAGATGCCGATGACGGTGTTTCGATTGCCGTATTTTACGGTGATGCTAAACTGAAAAAAACAAATATATTTGCATCTGTTGCCGTTGATTCAGATGTGAAAGGTTATGACATTACACGCGCGACAGTGCAGGGTAAAGTATCTGGTGTGGTATTAGGTGCAATGTTACAGACTCAAGAAGCAATAGACGGCAGCAATGAAATGGACGGTTTCATGGTGTCAGCAAAATATAAAATGGATAAAGTAACCTTTAAGGGCCAATACCAAGCTGCTGACTTTAAAGACGGCGATGATAAATCAGGTATTACTGTTGGTGCTGATTATTCACTAGCAAAAAGCACAAAGCTATACACCTTTTACACTACCTTTGATATGGACAGTGGCGAAGACCAAAATTATTTAGCTGCCGGCATTGAATATAACTTTTAATCTTGATGGTGACTTTTTCATTAAGTTATTAAGTGAACATACTTTAAACTATGTTTCATTGTGATAAAGCCGCATTTAGCGGCTTTTTTCTTGCCTATTTGTTTTGTATCGTTGATCATGATGCTATCCAATTTATCAATTGGGCTAAGGGATTTTAGCTATATTTTTGCCTTTGTCATGAAACTGTCATATTTATTTATCACAATGTTCATTATACGATTAGGCTATTAGGACGGATGCATGAATAGACAAATATTGGTTGTTGAAGACGAAGCAGCAATAAGGGAAATGATAACTTTTGTGTTAGAGCAAAATGGTTTCAATGCCATAGAAGCTGAAACAATAGAACAAGCACAAGCTAAAATTAAAGAGCCATATCCTGATTTAATCTTACTTGATTGGATGCTACCAGGTGGTACAGGTGTTAAGTTAGCCAAGTCATTAAAGCAAAATGAATACACTCGCTCCATTCCTATTATCATGTTAACGGCAAGAGCCGATGAAGATGATAAAGTTAAAGGCTTTGACGCAGGTATTGATGACTATGTTACGAAGCCATTTTCACCGAAAGAATTAATTGCACGGATTAAAGCGGTAATTCGAAGAGTTGCACCAACAGCATTAGAAGAAACCATCGATTTTCATGGCATTACCTTAGACCCTGTGGCTCATCGTGTATCAATTAATGATACAGCCCTCGAACTGGGGCCGACAGAGTTTCGTTTGTTACATTTCTTTTTGACCCACACTGAGCGTGTGTATAGTCGAGAACAGTTATTAGACAATGTATGGGGAACTAATGTGTATGTTGAAGATAGAACGGTTGATGTGCATATACGCCGTTTACGCAAAGCAATTACTGGTCATGGGCACGAAGAATTTATTCAGACAGTTAGAGGCTCGGGATATCGCTTCTCTGGCAAAATTAAAACCTCAGGTTAGTTACTAATATATGTATTTTCGCATTACAGCTCGCGCACTTTTAACCCGTATTATTAGTGGGCTTATTGCCAGTGCTATTGTAGGTTATTTAATTGGCCAAACATTTTTGGTTGTCAGCCTGGTAACCATAGGTTTGCTTGCTTGGCATTACAGCCATTTATTTAAATTAATTCAGTGGTTGTGGCAAGGGAAGTCAATATCTCCGCCACAAGCTAATGGCGTATGGGGCAGAATATATGATGGTCTTTACCGACGAATTCGTAAGCAACGTCAAAAGCAAAAACAATTAAATGAGCGTATTCGAAAATTTCGTGATGGTGCAGAAGCATTACCCGATGCTGCATTAGTACTGTCACATGAACTCAATATTTTATGGGGAAATAAAAAAGCTTCCCAGCTTTTGGGTGTTCGTTGGCCGGGTGATGTTGGTCAACGTATTGATAACTTGATTCGATTTCCTGAATTTTCAAAATATTTAGAAGATGGCGACTTCGAAAGTCCCTGTTTGATCATTTCACCGATAAACACTGAACTACAGCTTGAATTGCGAATGATGGCTTACGGTAGTGATCAAATTTTATTATTAGCGCGCGATATCAGTAAAATTCAACGACTTGAAGAAATGCGCCGTGACTTTGTCGCTAATGTGTCTCATGAGCTAAAAACACCATTAACCGTAGTACGAGGTTATGTCGAAATGGTGCAAGCAAGTGATAGTGCATTAGAGCCTCATTGGCAAAAAGCTTTTTCAACGATTGAAACACAAGTATCTCGCATGGATCGGTTGGTTGAACAACTATTGGTATTATCAAGAGTTGAAAATAATGTTGATTCTGATAATCATCATCAAGTTGACTTGTCACGCTTAATCTTAACAATAGTTGAAGATGCGCAATGGTTAAATCAAGAGAAAAAGCATGTTATTCACAGTGATATAGCACCAGATATAAGCCTTGAAGGTAATGAACACGAATTAAAAAGTGCCTGTTTAAATTTACTTTCTAATGCGATTGCCTATACTCCTGAAAATGGCGTTATTGATGTAACACTGCGAATTGATGGTAATAAAATACGTTTTAGTGTTAAAGACAATGGCCCAGGCATTAAACCAGAGCATGTTAATCGGTTAACTGAACGATTTTTCCGCGTTGATAAATCTCGCTCACGAAATACGGGTGGCTCAGGGTTAGGATTAGCAATAGTTAAGCATGTATTGAATCATCACCATGGTGAACTTTCTATTGAGAGTGATTGGCAACAAGGTAGTGAATTTATTATTTTTTTTAAAACCTTATAACATCGTTAATTTTATTTTAGTGGCTAGTGAATTTTCGCTGCTTTTATCAAATATCCCTCAAGCACATAAAAAACACCCACACTAACCTTATTCAATGTTTTGTTTATTTTCTGTAAATCTGCATGTCTGAAAGTTTCTAACACTTTTACAATAATGCTTGTTGCGATGACAAATTATTAAGGCTTGTCATACAAGTGTCATAAACTTTACTTATTATTGTCATATTCACTTTCTATAGTGTTCTCAAATTAATTATATTTCTCTCGGAGAGTAACATGAGTTTAAAGCGTACATTAAGCGTTATTGGTTTATCTACCCTTATCAATTTTTCTGCATTTGCAGTTGATAGTGATTTACCAATCTATAAAAAAGTAAGTGGTGTTTCAGGCAATGTTTCGTCTGTTGGCTCAGATACATTAGCCAATATGATGACCTTTTGGGCGGAAGAGTTTAAACGTACTTATCCTAATGTTAACGTACAAATTCAAGCTGCTGGGTCTTCAACAGCTCCACCAGCATTAACAGAGGCAACATCTAACCTTGGTCCTATGAGCCGTAAGATGAAGTCGCGTGAAATTGAAGCATTTGAGAAACGTTACGGCTACAAACCTACAGCAGTTCGTGTGGCTATTGATGCCTTAGCGGTTTTTGTTCACAAAGATAACCCAATTAAAGGCCTACGTATTGATCAAGTCGATGCCATTTTTTCAAACAATCGTAAATGTGGCGCTCACAAAGATGTCGACCGTTGGGGTGACTTAGGTCTCACCGGCGAATGGACAGGTAAAGATGTTCAATTGTACGGTCGTAACTCAGTGTCAGGCACTTACGGCTACTTCAAAAAGAAAGCCTTATGTAAAGGTGACTTTAAAAATAGTGTTAATGAACAACCGGGTTCAGCATCTGTTGTTCAATCGGTTTCTGCTTCATTGAACGGTATTGGTTACTCAGGTATTGGATATAAAACATCAGGTGTTCGAGCGTTACCATTGTCGAAAAAAGGTGAGAACTTTATTGAAGCTAACATGGAAAATGCTATTTCAAAAACATACCCACTTTCACGCTTTTTATATGTGTATGTAAATAAACACCCTAATAAGCCTTTAGCTCCTATGGAAGCTGAGTTTTTGAAAATGGTGTTGTCAAAATCAGGACAGAGCATTGTAGAAAAAGACGGCTATATTCCTTTACCGGCTTCAGTGGTAGAAAAAGAGTTTAAAAAGTTAGGTTTATAGCGATGTAACGCATAAGCAATAACGAGATTAAAAAAGTCCGCAACCTGCAAAGGTTGCGGACTTTTATGTTCAGACCTTTCTAAAATATCCTGATATTCTAGGAACTAGTGCCTTCATACAGGTTAATGTGTTTCAGTTTTTTTGTTCCAGACAAAACTAAGTACCTGCTGTTATGAAAGTAATAAAAACCACTATTAAAAGTAAGTTCAGTCGGTTATTTTTAGCGAGAAATATCTACCATTAAGTCATCGGCGAGGTTTTCAAGCGCATCTATCATGGTATCTATGGTGTTTTTGTCTACAGATATAGTCACTTTTGCTTTGAATAATTCATGCCCAGCATGTGGTGCTATTTCTTGGGTACTGACTAATTTTAGTAAGTTACCACCATGATGGTGAATCGTTGACGAAATTTCTTGTACTATGCCTGCTCTATCATTTGCTGTTAATTCTAAAACGAGTATGGTTTCAGGTGCAGAAACTTCTTGCTGTACATGTTCAATTTGCATTTTAAAGCCAGGCAAAATTGCAAGTTTATCTGCTAATTCTGTTGCGTTTTCAGCAGGAACAGCAATTTCTACCACACCAGCAAAAACACCTGAAATTTGATGTAAGCTTGATTTTTCCCAGTTAGCTTTATGTTCAGAAATTAAGTCAGATAAAACTTTAACTATACCGGGACGATCTGCGGTCATAAAAGAAATAATAAGATGGTTCATGGTAAATCCTTTGAAATTTTTTAAGTGTAAAAATAATTAACTTCGGGTCAGTCTTGAAAGTTCTTTGTGTAATTGTTCATCGTCTGCGAGATTAAGTTCAATTAATCGACGTAACGAACTTACGCTGTCTATATCAATACCATTACATTGCACTCGAATATTATTACTCTCTTGATGGACAACAACAACATTCATCATAATTTTGCTATCAGCTTGATTTAATCTAAATGAGAGTAATCCCAATTTTTTTGAGAAAACTATTCCTTGAGTGTCAGCACAAAGTAATGCGCCGTTTAAAGATATATCTTGAATATTGACACGCAACGACTGCTGGTCGATGGCTAGCTCAGCCTGCATAGAGAAAAGTATTCGCGTAAATTGACGTCTATTTTTCATGAGAGGTATTTATGACAAAGTGATTTATTTAGCATAGCTCGCTTTTAGCAAAAAGGCACCTTAATTAATAGATTAAGGTGCCTTTATCTTGTTGTTAACTAATTAGTTAACCAATTTTTTTATATTTTATACGGTGTGGTTGGGTCGCTTCGGCGCCATAGGTTTTTTTCATCCATTCTTCATATTCAGTATAGTTACCTTCATAGAAGTTGATTTGACCTTCATCACGGTAGTCAAGAATATGCGTAGCAATACGATCAAGGAACCAGCGATCATGTGAAATAACCATTGCACAACCTGGAAACTCTAATAACGCTTCTTCAAGCGCACGTAAGGTTTCAACATCCAAGTCATTGGTTGGCTCATCGAGTAATAATACATTACCGCCTGTTTGCACTAATTTGGCTAAATGCACGCGATTTCGCTCACCACCAGATAAGTCACCAATAATTTTTTGCTGATCATTACCTTTAAAGTTAAATCGGCTGACATAAGCACGGCTTGGAATTTCAAAGGTACCAATATTTAAAATTTCATGGCCTTGTGATATCTCTTGGTAAACTGTTTTGCTGTTATCCATGTCATCACGGAACTGATCTACGCTGGCAAGTTTTACTGTATCACCAAGTTCTACATTACCTGAGTCTGGTTGTTCAGCACCTGACATTATTTTGAATAAAGTTGATTTACCAGCACCGTTTGGCCCGATAATACCGACGATAGCACCTTTAGGAACGCTAAAGCTTAAATCATCAATCAACACTCTGTCGCCAAAAGATTTAGTTAAGTTATTAACATCTAATACTTTATCGCCTAAGCGAGGACCCGGCGGAATGTATAACTCGTTTGTTTCATTACGTTTTTGATGATCTTGGCTGTTAAGCTCTTCAAAACGTGCCATACGGGCTTTGCTTTTTGATTGACGAGCTTTAGGGTTTGAGCGCACCCATTCAAGTTCTTGCTTAATGGTTTTTTGTAGCGCACTTTCACTTTTACTTTCTTGCTCAAGACGCGCATTTTTTTGCTCTAACCATGAAGAGTAATTACCTTCATAAGGAATACCATGGCCTCTATCAAGTTCTAATATCCAGCCTGCAACATTATCTAGGAAATATCTATCATGGGTAATTGCCACAACAGTGCCAGGGTAATCATGTAAAAATCGTTCTAACCACGCCACAGATTCTGCATCTAAATGGTTGGTTGGCTCATCAAGCAATAACATGTCAGGCTTTTGTAGTAACAAGCGACAAAGGGCAACACGACGACGTTCACCACCACTAAGCACACCAATTTTTTGTTCCCATTCAGGTAAACGTAAAGCATCGGCGGCACGCTCTAAAACATTGTCAATATTATGTCCGTCTTGGCTATTTATAATATCTTCTAATTGACCTTGCTCTTTTGCTAATGCGTCAAAGTCAGCATCAGGTTCTGCATATTCTGCATAAACTTGATCTAAACGAGCCATGGCATTTTTCACTTCAGAAACTGCTTCTTCTACAATTTCACGGACAGTTTTTGCTTCATCTAATATTGGCTCTTGTGGCAAGTAGCCAATGTTAGTGCCTGCAAGTGCTTTTGCTTCACCTTCAAATTCAGTGTCTAGGCCAGCCATAATGCGAAGTAAAGTTGATTTACCCGAGCCATTTAGACCAAGTACACCAATTTTTGCACCAGGAAAGAAGGAAAGTGATATGTCTTTTAATATTGTACGTTTAGGAGGAACCACTTTGGAAACGCGGTTCATCGACATAATGAATTTATCTGGTAATGGTTGTGCCATGGAAAGCCTTTTTAAAACAGGATAAGAATGGTAGCTATTCTAGGTTAATAGCTACCTTGTTGGCAATGAGGTTTTATTGACTCACGCATATAGAGTGATAATTGTGCTGTGCTTTAGAGTGGTATGTTAATCCATTAAATAAACATGATTACGACCATGAGACTTGGCTTTATATAATGCCCTATCAGATCGAGAATAAAGGTCTTGAAAGCAAGTGTCGGCTGCCTTTATTACCGAAACTCCAAGGCTGATTTTTATCGGTAACTCTATATCGTTGATGATAATCGCGTTGTCATCTAATAGTTCACGAAGCCTTTCTGCAGCTTGTAAGCTTTCGGTTTTGGTGATGTTAGGAAGTAAAATTGAAAACTCTTCACCACCAATTCGGGCAAATATATCCTCTGACCTTATCGTTTTAGTGATTATTTGCGCAATTTTCACCAGCACCTGATCACCGACTGGGTGACCGTGGTGATCATTTACTGCTTTAAAATGATCAACATCTAGTGAAATAACAACCAGCTCTTGTTGATGTCTTTTAGCTCGATTAAATTCTCGCTTGGCATTTTCAAAGAAATAACGTCGGTTATAAATACCGGTTAATTCGTCAGTATTAGCGAGTTGTTCAAACTTTTCTTTTAATTGATATAGTTCAGTAACATCAGTAGAAAAGGCGATCATGGTTTGTAGATCTCCTTTCAACTGGAAAGGTACTTTTGTACTAAGGTAATGATGAACTTTATTGTCTGAATCTTCTAATGTTTCACTCATCACTACTTTTTGATTCTGCTCGAAAACAGTTTTGTCATTCGTCCAAAAGTGTTCGGCATATTTAGGCGGAACAACTTCAAAATCGAGTTTGCCAATAATTTCTTCTGCGGGTAGGCCGATAAGCTCAGCGACACGACTATTGACATACCGGTAGCGCCTATTGGCATCTTTCATATAAATGTAGGCATCAACATTGTTTAATACAACGTCGAGTAAATGCTTTTGATTTTGGTTATCTGCTTCGAGTGTTTTTTGTATTGTAATGTCTGTCGAAATTCCTGAAAGACCTACAACATTACCCGCTGCGTTATGGAGAGGGGTCTTGATGGTTTGATAGGTATTAATTTTACCAGTAGATTTAATGACATTCTCTTCCTCGATGGACAAGGTGACATTTTCATTAATAACTTTATTATCACTTTCTAATAAGCCGTCAAGTATATCTAAATCAAAAAAATGAGAGTCGTCTTTACCGATAATATCTTTTGCAGGCGTTTGAAATAAAGCCTCTACGTTAGCATTAACGTAGGTATAATTTCTGTCTAAATCTTTGCTATAAACATATGAGCCGATATTATCGAGCACATTAGACATTATTGAAATTTGCTGCAATAACGTCTCTGTATTATTGTTTTTATACGTCATACGTAATTCCACCACTGTTATTTTTTAACCCTTTCGATTTTCCCTTCGACACTTAATTTACAGGCTATTAACAATTAGTGACTTGTCATGAAAAAAACACTTCCCCTGAAGTTTTCAGACAGTTAATTAATATCGACTTAATGGTACTAAATTGCAAATTAAATTTATTAAATAAAGCCAAGTAAAATTAGCAGCTGATATTTCAATTGATATAAATCGTATTTAAATGCACAAATTCAGTTATGTAGGTTTTACTTAGCTATCACACAGTTATTAAGCAGGTATGAGACAAACCAAATAGCAACACCACTAACTTTCACCCATGCTATTAATTAAAATTTATAAACTGTAATTACGCAAGTATCATTTTTTAAGCTTAGAGTTGAATTTGAGAGGTGTAGGGTCGATACTGTCTATCTTGCTTAATAGAGAGTGTTGATCCCTTTGTCCGTTATTACATTTACCTTAGATAATAAATTTACTGCTACTTTTTCCCCTGATGGTGTTATACAAAATTACCCACGACAAGTTACGTCGGCTTATTCTTTTGTTGAACCTAAAAAAACGGCAATGCCGACTTTAATCGCCTACAGTGAAAGTGTTGCACAGCAAATTGGTTTAAATGAGCAACAAATACATTCAACTGATTTTTTACAGTTATTTTCTGGGAATGGTTTGTTAACAGATATGAAACCGTTTGCTATGTGTTATGGCGGTCATCAATTTGGTCATTGGGCGGGGCAGTTAGGTGATGGACGAGCAATTAATCTTACTGAAGTGTTGACGCCAAATAGTGGTCATAAAACTTTGCAGCTTAAAGGTGCAGGGCCTACACCTTATTCACGTACGGCAGATGGTTTTGCTGTTTTACGTTCGTCGGTTCGAGAGTTTCTTTGTTCGGAAGCTATGTTTCATTTAGGGGTTGCCACCACACGAGCGTTAAGTTTATCACTCACGGGTGACAACGTGGTTAGAGATATGTTTTATGACGGTCATGCTAAGGCAGAGCCTGGTGCCGTGGTTTGTCGTGTATCCTCATCGTTTATTCGATTTGGCAGTTTTCAATTACCTTCATCCAGAAAAGATCTAAGCTTGTTAACACAATTAGTTGATTATGTTATCGAACGAGATTTTCCACACTTAGGTGCACCAAGCGCCGAAACTTATCTGGCATGGTTTAATGAAGTATGTGACAGAACATGCAAACTGATGGTTGATTGGATGCGAGTTGGTTTTGTGCACGGCGTAATGAATACCGATAATATGTCGATTATTGGTGAAACCATTGATTATGGGCCTTACGGGTGGATTGATAATTTTGACTTAAATTGGACCCCCAATACTACCGATGCGAATGGCAAGCGCTATCGCTTTGGTGTACAAGCCGAAATAGCACAATGGAATTTGTTTCAATTAGCTAACGCTATATTCCCATTAATAAATGATGCTGAGCCTTTAGAAAATGCCTTAAATAAGTTTTCTGAAAATTACCAACAACAGTGGCAGCAAATGATGGCAGCCAAATTAGGTATTGAACTGTCTTCGGTGAAACCTAGTGAAGGGGCGAATAAGGAAGAATTAAGTTTATTTTTTGATCTTGAAAAAATATTAATGATGATCGAAACCGATATGACTATTTTTTACCGTCGTTTAGCTGATTTACCTGATGATAATTCTTTATGG
>NZ_JACGWF010000043.1:0-34607 GCF_014077595.1 Colwellia sp. 6M3
ACTTAATATAGAGCGTGGTTAACTGGTGGTAGTCGACTCATACGTGCTCAGAAGTTTTCACTATTAAATAAATGATTTAATCACACTGTTATCAAATAACATTAACCACAAATACGAATTTTCATTGGCTTGAGTTGTATTTTGGTAACAACTTTGTGCTATCTTTTAATTAACCTCTGATGTAGTGTGTGGTGTATGAAATTATCATTTTTAGAAATTATATTGCTTGGTCGAAAATACATTAATTTGTGGCCAACGCGCACAGAACTTGGTGAGTATTTTGCTGACTATCAAGCGGTTAAAGTTAGCCGTTTGGTTTGTAAAATAATGCCAGGGTTAGCGTTGTTTTGTTTTATTATGCAATTGTATTTTGGTTCTTGGTCTGTTTTACCCCAAGCACTTCTATACAGTTTATGTATTTTGAGTTTTCCATTACAAGCTTTGATATTTATGGGCATTAAAGCCGATAAATTTTTACCGCCAGGTTTGGCTAGTTGGTATAAGGAAAGTGTAGCGCGTGTAAATCAAAGTGGTGGCGATCTCAAGCTATCTACGCAACGTCCTCGCTACTTAGACCTGGCTCAGTTATTGAATTTAACTTTTCAAAATCGTTACAAAATGACTTAAGAATATGCTTGTGTAAACAGCGTTTTCATTTTCAATAGTAAGGCGATACCTTGATTGGGTATCGCCTTTTTTATTTTTTAATTTTAATTAATCTGATTTTTGATAAAGGCGAATTAGAAAGTCTGCCTGACAAGTAAAATTATCTTGATTTAATAAGTGCTGTTTTACTATTTCACTGGCCTTAAAAGCAAAAGGTGTCATAGACAATAAATTTAATGTGTCTTGACCCGTTTTTAAGTGCATTTGATAAGTGATATTTTCTTGGTGCACCAGTGTTAAATTTTCAATGGGTAACTTTTCAACATCATGCTCTTTAGCATCATCATAAATTTGCTGTTTTAATTGCATTAAGTGTTGCTTAGCCGGTGTAACGGTTAACAAAAATCCACCAGGTGATAACACGCGCGTAAATTCATTTTCTAAAATCGGTGCATATACCGATACTATCCAAGAGAACAAACTGTCTGCAAAAGGTAGCTTAGATAATGTCGCGACGCTAAAGTGACAATTTTTATACTTTTTACCGGCTTTTTTTATCGCTTCTTTGGCGATATCAACACCGTAAACCGTATTTTCAGCATTTTTATGTTGATGAGTATAAAACCCTTCTCCACAACCTGCATCAAGAAAAATTGCCGGTTTATTGGCATCTGCAGGCATTTTTTCATGATATAAAGCGAGTAATCTATTCATTAGTGGCTGATAGTAGCCTTGCTCTAAAAATGCCCGTCGAGCATTTACCATTGCCTTGTTATCACCCGGATTTTTTGAATGCTTAAATTGTACCGGTAGCAAATTTAAATAGTTCTCTTTTGCACAATCAAAGCTATGGTTATTTTCACAGCGAAATACCGCAGCTTGATTTAGCAGGGGTAAACTACATAACGGGCAAGCATAATGAGTTGGAGTCATAGTTATCATTAAATTAAAGCTTTTTATTGACTAAATGTAGACCAAATAGGCGCATGATCAGAAGGTTTTTCTATCCCTCTAAGCTCATAATCAACATCTGACTCTATACAACGCTCGGCAAGATTTTTAGTGGCGAGCACAACGTCAATACGCAGTCCGCGATTATCATCAAAGCCGCGAGAGCGATAATCAAACCACGAATATCTTTCTTCACGAGTTGGGTGTAATGCTCTAAAAGTATCGGTAAATCCCCAGTTCATCAAGGTAGATAACCATTGTCTTTCTTCAGGTTGAAAACTGCATTTTCCTGTTTTTAACCAACGTTTTTTATTAGGCTCTCCAATACCTATGTCTAAATCGGTCGGCGAAATATTAATATCACCCATAATTACAACGTTTTCATCAGGCGTATGATGTTCATTTAAGTATTGCATTAAGTCTTTATAAAACTGACGCTTATAAGGATACTTTGTTTCATGAGCAATATTATCACCTTGAGGGAAGTAACCATTTAACACCGTTACTTTTTCATCATTTTCATCGGTTGTTTGCACCATGATCATGCGTTTTTGAGCTTCATCATCATCAGTAGGAAAACCTTTAATAACAATATCGGCTGATTTCTTACACAACATAGCAACACCATAATGTGCCTTTTGACCATGAAAATACACGTGATAGCCCATTGCTTCAACATCAGCTAGTGGGAAAGCTTCATCGTGAACTTTAATTTCCTGTAAGCCAATAATATCGGGTTGATGCTTGTCTATAATCGCCTGTAGTTGATGTAAACGTGCACGCAGGCCATTAATATTAAAAGAGATGATTTTCATTTTGACACTCAATAATTATTTTTCGCTCATGCTACCAGAAGTTGGACATTATCAGTAGTGATATCGAGATGAAATTCAGTGAAGAATAAGACTGTTTAAGGTATGCATGCCTTTATAATTAGGCACATTCAACGTACATTTTTTATGATTTTAAAACACTGAAATTAGTGGAATACATTTTATTTTAATAACATTCATATTATCGCGTGATTTCCACTTTTAACTCTACATAATCCCTCCTTAGTTTGAACCATGGAAATACTTTGTTACTTAATTGTTAATCTAATGTTTAGTTAAATTATTTTTACCTCTGTTGTAGACTGCTACATTGCGCTATATTTGAATGATGTTAGTTATCCGCCTGAAGCTTATTACTCGTGCATTTACGAGATGTTTTTTTTAGTTTATTTAAGGCTTTGTTGTTGGTAGTTTAAAAAACATAAAATATAACAAGAAGTTAAAATAAAAAAAAGAGGGATTGGAAATGCAAAGACGTGATTTTATTAAACTTACTGGCGTTGGTGCTGGTGGGTTAATGTTGCCGATGTCTGGCTTAGCGGTATCAGCAGATCAATTGCTAGATAAACCTATGGATGTCGCTTATAAGAAAAAACTGGCTGACATTGCTTTAAATGCTGCAAAAGCAAAGGGTGCTTCTTATGCTGATGCGCGTATTGGCCGTTATCTCAATCAGTTTGTTACGACACAAGAGACTCGCGTTGATAACATTGTTAATACGGAATCGGCAGGTATAGGTATTCGTGTAATTGCCAATGGTACTTGGGGTTTCGCATCTACTTCAAATATGACTCCAGATAGTGTTGCTAAAACTGCAGAAAAAGCAGTGACTGTTGCCATGGCTAATTCAAAATTCCAAACGGTTCCAGTGCAACTTGCACCGGTAAAAGGCGTTGGTGATGTTAGCTGGAATACCCCCATTAAAAAGAATGCTCTCGAAATTCCGATTAAAGATAAAGTTGATTTGTTGCTGTCGGTAAATGATGCCGCTATGTCAAACGGGGCTAACTATATTACTTCTATTTTGTTTTTAGTGAATGAACAAAAATACTTTGCTTCTACCGATGGTTCATACATAGATCAAGACGTACATCGATTATGGGCACCGTTTTTTGCTACAGCGGTTGGTAAAGAAGGCTTTAAGCAACGCACTGGTTTGGGTAATCCTGTGGGGATGGGCTTTGAGTACTTAGATGGTAAAGAAGAAGACAAAGTCCGCATATTAGGTGCTAACGTTGGTTATAAAAACTCTTACGATATGCTTGAAGATGCAACTGCAGCAGGTAAACAACTGCAAGCTAAGTTAAAAGCTAAATCAGTTGAGCCCGGTAAATATGACTTAGTATTAGATCCTGCCCACTTAATGCTAACTATTCATGAGTCTGTGGGACATCCATTAGAGCTTGACCGAGTATTAGGTTATGAAGCTAACTTCGCAGGCACCAGTTTTGCAACTTTAGATAAATGGAAGAGTGGTAAATTTAATTATGGTTCTGATATTGTTAATTTATTTGCCGATAAAACCCAACCATACTCATTAGGTAATGTTGGTTATGATGACGAAGGTGTTAAAACAAAAGAGTGGGATTTAGTTAAAGATGGCACTTTGGTTAACTATCAAGCCATTCGTGATCAAGTGCATATGATTGATCAAAAAGAATCTCACGGTTGTTGTTATTCACAAAGTTGGCGTGATGTTCAATTTCAACGTATGCCTAATGTTTCCTTAAAACCAAATGATAAAGATTTATCAGCTGACGATGTTATAAAAGACGTTGAAAATGGTATTTATATTGCTGGTCGTGGTTCATTTTCGATTGACCAACAGCGTTATAACTTTCAATTTGGAGGTCAATTATTTTTTGAAATCAAGAACGGTAAAATTACTGAGCAGATTGAAGATGTTGCTTATCAATCAAATACCCAACAGTTTTGGAATAGCTGTACACAAATGGCGGGTAAATCTGATTATCGCATAGGCGGGTCATTTTTTGATGGTAAAGGTCAGCCTTCTCAAGTTAGTGCAGTTTCTCACGGTTGTCCAACAACAAGATTTAATAATATCAACGTGATAAATACCGCTCGTAAGGTTTAATTTTACCTATATTTGACGATAAAAATAAAGAATAAAAGGAAGCATAGCGTCATGACAATTTTAACAGAACAACACGCGAAAGAGTTATTAAAAAAGTACTTTCATTTTCAAAAGCCGACGAATGTGAGTGTAACTTAGGTGGAGAAGACGGTGGCAATATTCGCACCGCGCGTAATACAGTTTCTACCTCAGGTGAGCAAAGTGATTTAACCTTGTCTGTACAGTCAACATTTGGCAAGAAAACAGGTGTGGCAACCATTAATGAATTTGACGATGCATCATTAATGAAAGTGGTTAAACGCTCTGAGGAGTTAGCCAAATTAGCGCCTGAAAATCCAGAAAATATGCCATTGTTTGGTAAGCAAAAATACAATCAACCTCAAAGCGCTTTTGACTCAACCACGAATATAACGCCAGATGATAGAGCCCAAGCAGCTGAAAATAGCATTAAGCCTTCTAAAGCTAATAAATTGGTTTCTTCAGGGTTCTTGCAAGATTCAACGACCTTTGTTGCTATTATGAACAGTAAAGGGTTGTTTGCTTATAATCAGGCGACTAATGTTGATTTTACAGTCACTATTCGTACTGAAGATGGCAAAGGCTCGGGTTGGGTTACTCGTGATTATAGTGACTTTAAAAAATTAAATACTAAAGAAGCTTCACAAGTGGCGATTGAAAAGTCCATTGGTTCGTCTGGCGCCAAAGAATTAGAGCCGGGTAAATATACGGTCATATTAGAGCCTGCCGCTAGCGTACAATTACTGAATAACATGTTTGGCAGTATGAACCAGCGAGCTGCGGATGAAGGCCGAAGTTTTTTAAGTAAGAAACAAGAAGATGGCAAAGAGGGTGGACCTACTAACCTTTTAGGCGAAAAACTTTTTGATGAACGTGTACATATCTACTCGGATCCTATGAATTCTGAAGCACCAACAGCACCTTTTGCTGGTGATGGTCATAGTGTTGGGAAAACAGACTGGATAAAGGATGGAAAAATAGTCAATATGCCAAACTCTCCTTATTGGGCGAGTAAAACAGGCGTAGAATATGCACCTACCGCATACACAGGCTCTGGCTTGTTTGGTGGTCCGGCACAAATTATTATGGCTGGTGGTAATGACACACTCGAAGATATGATCAAAGACACTCGTCGTGGCATTCTTGTTACTCGCCTTTGGTACATTCGAGCGTTAGATCCGCAAACTTTGCTATATACAGGTCTAACACGTGACGGCACTTTCTATATTGAAAATGGCAAGATTAAATATCCAATTAAAAACTTCCGCTTCAACGAAAGCCCAATTGTTATGCTTAATAATATTGAAGCACTTGGTAAGCCGCAACGTATTAATGGCAGTATGATTCCGCCAATGAAAATACGTGATTTCACCTTCAGCAGTTTGTCAGACGCTGTTTAGTCAATAAATAGGATCAAAAAGAAGAACTTAAATAAGGGTAAACGCGTTATATTTGTTTACCCTTAACTTTTTCTTGTGTTTATATGAATCGACGTAATTTTATTCGTACCATTTCGCTATTTTCAGTAGGCACATTTGCTTTACCGTTTTTACGACTGAGTGCACAAGAGCAAATTGACTTCTTTTTTACACGTTTGAGCTATGAGTCAGGCGATTGGGAAGTTGACGAAAGAATGCCTGCCAACGTACTTAACTCATTAATCGAATACACCAGTTTACGGGTCGATATTAAAGAGCGAATACTGCCTTTATCTGATCCACAAATGCTTGCAGCGCCATTTTGCTATCTAGCTGGCCATCGGCTAGTGCAATTTAATAGAGAAGAAAAACAAAACTTTCAACGCTATGTTGAAAATGGTGGTTTTGTATTTGTTGATGACTGTAATCATGATATTGATGGCATGTTTGCTCGCAGCTTTGAACGACAAATGCGTGAAATATTTGGCGAGCAAGCGTTAAATAAAATTCCTAATGACCACGCCATATATTCTTCATTTTTTAAGTTCGAAGGCCCGCCTAGAACTTCAATTGAGCTGAATGGCTGGGGCGATGATTTGGTGCACAACTACTTAAAAGCAATCGAAGTTAATGGCCGAATTGCCGTGCTATATAGTAATAAAGACTTAGGTTGTGAATGGGATTATGACTTTCGTAATAAACGTTGGTTAAAAGTCGATAATACTCGCTTTGCGGTCAATATTGTTATGTATGCAATGAATAGCTAGCGAGTCGTTTACATATTTATAAATGGAATATACATGCAAGAACAACAGATAACCGAGTTACTAGGCAAATTGAATCAAGTTAGCAATGAAATAGCGAAAGTTATTGTTGGCCAACAAAGTGTGATTGATGAGCTACTAATCAGTATATTGGCTGGCGGACATTGTTTACTTGAAGGTGTACCTGGTTTAGCTAAAACCTTGATGGTAAGTTCATTAGCAAAAACATTAGCGCTAAATTTCAATCGCGTGCAATTTACACCTGATTTAATGCCCAGTGACATTATTGGCACTGAGATATTAGAAACGGATCATGATAGTGGCGAGCGTTTTTTTAAATTTCAGCAAGGACCGGTATTTACGCATATTTTATTGGCGGATGAGATTAACCGTACACCACCAAAAACACAAGCTGCGTTATTAGAAGCGATGCAAGAGCGCCGCATAAGCTATGCAGGAACAACTTACGATTTACCTAAACCTTTTTTTGTTTTAGCAACGCAAAATCCTGTTGAGCAAGCCGGTACTTATCCATTACCTGAAGCGCAATTAGATCGATTTTTAATGTTTGTCCGCGTAGGTTACCCATCAGAAAAAGAAGAAATTGAAATTCTTAAACGAACTACGGGTAATAACCACAGTGAACTGACTGAAGTGCTAACGGCAGAAGATATTATCGCATTACAAAACCTGGTACGTAATGTCACCGTGTCTGATGAGTTACTATCTTATGCTGCAAATTTAGCACGAGCAACAAGACCTGTAAGTTCAATTGAAGCGAAAGAAAAAACATCGGAACAATTAAAAGAACACTGCCAAAGTGTTGTCGAACATGTACGTTGGGGAGCAGGTCCAAGAGCTGGGCAGGCGTTAATTTTATGTGCAAAAGCAAAAGCATTAATGGCGGGACGTTATGCCATCACCATTGCTGATATTCAGTTTGTTGCGCCAGCGGTATTAAGGCATCGAATTCTAGTTAATTTTCAGGCCGAGGCTTTAAATATTACTCCTGATAATGTTATTGAGGATTTATTAGCCTTTGTTACTTTGCCAACCAGTCCCTTGCAGTAAATCAGGTAACGCACGTGCAACAGCCATATTTTGATGCCAAAACTTTATTAAGAGTTAAAGATCTACCTTTAGCAATTAAAACCTTAGCGCAAGGGTTTTTACATGGCAGTCATGCAAGTCTTCAACGCGGAGTTGGTATTGAGTTTAGCCAGTTTAGAGCTTATGAACCTGGTGATGAACTCAGTAAAATAGACTGGAAATTATTTGCTCGCTCAGATAAATACTTTGTTCGAGAAGCAGAGCGAGAAAGCAATGTGAATGTTTGGATCGTACTCGATTGTAGCGAATCTATGTTACAACAGTCTTTTGCCAGCACTGCTCAAATCCCTGAAAAAGATTCAGTTATAGGCCAATGGAATAAATTGAACTATGGCCGATATTTAGCGGCAACAATCAGCTATTTAGCACAAAAGCAGGGTGATAGTGTTGGCTTATTAGCGCTTTCTGGCAAAAGCCATCAACAAGTTGCTGCATTGCCGGGTGAACGTCACTGGCAAAAAATATTACTCAGCTTAACGCAATTAGAAGCCAGTGGTGCGATACCAAATACACAAATGATTTTGAGTCAATTAAGTACCGTACGTAAAAATGGCTTAGTGATAGTTATTAGTGATTTTCATCAAGTTAATAAAGAGTTATTAACGTTAACGTCAAAACTGACGAATAGGTATACCGATGTGGTTGCTTTTCATCTAGACAGTAATGATGAAATTAACTTTCCTTATCAAGGTACGATTAATTTTCAAGACCTAGAGACTAACGAATACCGTCAAGTGTCAGCGAAAGAAGTGCGTACGAGTTATCTTAAAAATAAGCAACATTGCGATGAAACATTAAAAGCGCATTTAGCACAGCAAAATATTCAATATTTTCACGCTAATATTGATCAAGCCTTAGATCAAGCTTTAGTCGATTTTCTCAGTGTAAGAAATAGTAATCATGGGCGCAAAACATGAGTTACTTTCCTGAAGTGATGATTCAAAATCCATTAGCTTTTATAGCGTTGTTGGCCTTAATAGTGCCACTAGTGTTGCATTTGATCAGTAAAAGCCAACCAAAGCAGGTTAAATTTGCCAATATTGCTTTAATCGATTCACTGCAACCCAAAAGTATGCGACAAATTCGTCTTACTGAAGCTTGGTTATTGTTATTACGACTTTTGTTATTGATTTGTTCAGTATTACTTTTAGCGGATCTTTTTTTAACTAAAGCTTTGATAAAGAATGATGAAGTGCATGTTGTTACTGCTGATTGGTTGAACCAAAGCAATGACACACAAAGACAGCAGTTAATCGATAATAGTTTAAATCAACCTATCTATCTTTTAGCCGGTAATACTGAGTTAATTACCGATAAGGAAGTAGTGGAATGGCAACAACAGCTTAATGTCATCCAGCATCAAAATACGCTAAAAAATCTAACCTCCTTTAGTCAATCATTAGCACCTGAAACGCGGATTAAACTTTTTGTTACTGACCGCGCGGTTCAATACAAACTTAACGATATAAAGCCTCAGATTACGATAGCCAACTCCGTTGATTGGCAAATTCAAAACCTTGCTTCTAACCGTGATAAGAAATATCCACATGCGATGAACGTTGTTATTATTTATGATGAGGACAGGTATGGCGATCTTAAATACTTTCAGCAAGCCTTTGCATTAATAAAACAACAAGTAGCCCCAGCATTAAAGTTGTCATCCTTTGATCAAAAAACGTTTAAAAATACTGAGCATTATCAGCAAATTTTACGTACTCCCCCGGATTGGCTATTTTATTTAAGTACAGCAGATCTTGATCAAGAAACTGTTAAGGTCTTGTCAACCAGCTCAAAGCTATTTGTTGATGCGCAACAGTCAAATGAAAATACCTTATTCTCAAATGCGAATGCCATAAGCATTAATAAAAGTAATGCTGCTTTACTTTATCCTGAAGCTTTATTTTATCAGCGTGGTAAACCGCTAAATATCGGCGAACAATTGAGTGAAGTTGGCATCATAAAAAACACAGAAATACTTTGGCAATTGACTCAACCCAACGGCATCAGTTTACCTATGTTAACTAAATCGAGCATTGTCTATCAAAGCGCAAAGCGTGAAAGTATTGTTTACCAGTTATATTCAAGGTTTACACCGTCTTGGAGTAACTTACTATTGTTGAAGCAATTTCCGTTGTTTTTACAAGACTTGTTATTTCAACAATGGCAAGAACACACTTTTGAGAATAAGGAAACACTGTTGCATGAACAAATTAGCCAACGAGTTAAAACACTGAATACCATTGAACAAGCCAGTCTAGGGTCAAGCAGTATTGAAAAAGGGCGTTTTAATTTTAAACATGTTAAAGACCTAGCCGTTACTCAGCAAAGGAATGAGAGCTATTGGACTGAAATATTAACTTTTTTATTGATATTGCTGTGGACTATTGAGCGAATCGTTAGTGAAATTTATCGTTCGAAATCAAAAACGAAATCATTAGATCAGGTTGATGCTTAATGGCGAGCGAAAAGCACATTCATTCAGAAGGTAATCTAAGCTTTTCAAGCGAAGATAAACGACAAATAAATATTAGCCGTTTAAATCAGCTTGTAGCGCATTGGCGGCGTAAATACCTGCAACTGCAACTGTTACTTTTTATGCCGATATTGTGCGTATTGATCATCACGCTTTTATTTACCTTAATGAGTTTTAACTTTTTCAGTGTTGAGTATGCATCTATCGTTTGTTTACTGGCATTAGTCTTAACCATAGTGATTAAGCTGGTGACAATAATTCAAAATAAACAGTACGCGAGTATTACATTAAAAAACCTTATTACTCATCTAAATAGTCAGTTTGAAGAGCTTGAGCAAAGTACACAGTTATTATTAGTTGACCAAGATAAACTCTCTGCTTTAGAAAAACTGCAACAGAATAAAGTACTAGATCGTTTAGCCGAAATTTTGCAGCAACAAGCAGAAGTGAAAAATAGTCAATTGTCGCCAGATTTTGCCAAACAAGAGTTTATATTCTCTAGTGTTTTACTTTTTATCTTGCTGATTGTTTTTATTATTTCGTATCAGTTTAATTTAGTTGATAAAATTATCTCAGGGTTTCAACCTGCTACTCAAAGTACTGATAGCCTTAATAATATTGAAAATAAGCCGAATGATACGGCGATTAAAATTATAGCTAAACAAGTCACCATCATGCCGCCTAGCTATAGTTTAACGAAAGGTCAGGCCGCTAAATTGATATCAGAGTCACTTGATATCAATACTTTGGTGGGCAGTAAAGTACGTTGGAGATTAAATTTTTCCGTACCTAAGACAGACTACTTTCTTGTTTTATCTAATAATGAACGTCATCAATTAATCAAGCAGGACGATGGTTCGCATCAGATAGAATTAATATTACGCAAAAGCATGGTTTATCATATAGCAGCTAGGCATGTTGAGTCGAAAATTATCGACAGTATTTCAGGTATTCATCGTATGAGTTTAACGCCTGATTATGCGCCTAAAATTCGTTTTATTAATCCAAAAAGTACAGTGACAGAATATGGAAAAAATACGCTTCCTAATCTAACCGCCGAAGTTCAAATATCAGATGATTTTTCGATTACCGACGTTCAGATAAAGGCTTCAATAGCAAAAGGCTCAGGTGAAGGGGTTAAATTTAGAGATCAAATCTATGCCTTCGACAGCGATGAACTTGTTGATGGTAAAAGGCACTACTATAAAAAATGGTCTATAGCAGAGTTAGCTATGGAACCTGGTGACGAGCTTTATTTTAGTATTGTGGCAACCGATAATCGTGAACCTGATTTTCAGCAAACCCGTTCAACAACAAAAATTATACGTTGGTTAGAAGAGGAGCAAAGTGGTATTAATGCCGACGGAATACTGATTGATTTTATGCCCGAATATTTCAAAAGTCAGCGTCAAATTATTATTGAAACCATAGAATTAATAGAAGATAAAACTGATCTTGAGCCTACGAGTTTTAATGAAAAGTCAGAATTGTTAGGGGTAGCACAGAGTGCGCTTAAAGAAAAATATGGTCAATACCTCGGTGATGAAGTTGAAGGGGATAAAAATAACAAGGTAAGCCTTGATGAAGCTCATGATACTGCTGAGCATAAACCTGAAATTAAGATACATGACGAACAAGGTGGCAGTGTTAATGCGGTAATTTCGTCGAATCAAGCAGAGCATCATGAAGACATTTTGGCTCACTTACATGAAAGTGAGGGGGGAAATAATACTCGTGGTAACCAAGCTTCAGGTCGCATGGAGCTGATAAATCAATATGGCCATAATCATGAAGATAGTGATGTGGGTGTAATGACAAATCGAGACCCTCGCGCGTTGATGAAACAAAGTTTAGCCCATATGTGGCAAGCAGAGTTACATTTAATGTTGTCTGAGCCTTCACTTGCCTTACCTTTTGAACAACAGGCGCTTAAGTTATTAAATTTAGCCAGGAAAGCTGAGCGAATTTATGTAAAACGTTTAGGTTTTGAGCCGCCACCCGTAACAGAGCAACGTCGATATCAAGGCGACCAAACAGACATTTTAGCCAACTCGGTACAAGTTTCGCGTTTTATGCCTGAGCAGCTATCAAATCAAACTTTATTCGCATTCCGACAGTTTTTACAATTACTGAATGCCTATAACCAACCGCTTATCTCTTCGAAGCCTGTGTCTCAAACAATGACATTATCAAACGATAATGTCATTAATGAATCACAGAATTTCAAGGCGAATGTAGCGCTATCTGTAGATGAATTAGCGCTAGCTGAATTAACTAAATTAGGAATCGAAGAGCTTATAGATGAAAGACCAGCCTTAGTGGAGTTGCTAGTGGTGATTGAGAAAATATTGCTTGAACGGCGACTGAGTTTGTCACAATGTGCTGGTTGTATTGAATTATTATCCGGTAAGCTTGAGCAATTACTACCAAGCCCAACCTCCAGCCCTAACAGTAAACCACAAGACTTTAATGTCCATCAATCTATGGTTGAAAACTATAGCCAATTTTTAACGGGTGATTTGTGATTACTTCAGTTGTAAGCATTGCTATAGGCAATTACCGTTTAACTCTAGATAGCTCATTACACTGGGCCATTCTACTATTAGCATTATTCGGTTTAGTGATTAGCTGTGTGATAATTTTTCGACGCTTTAAAAGTGATAGTAATACTATTTCAAATAAAAAAAATGCTTTTATAAATAGCAAAAGTATTCATGTATCAATGTTGATTTTTGGCAATATTATTGCTTTTATCAGTATGCTGATTTTTCTTTTACCTTTTGAGATGAAAGTACAAACATCAACTTATGATGTGTTACTAACTCAAGGTTTTAAAAAATCAGCAAAAAATGAAAATTTCAATATTCAAGGTATGGACAGTATTAACATCACGCAGGCACTAAAATCTGCCCAGCGGATATGGCTGTTATTAGATTCTGAAGAAAGTACCGCTGTCAATCAGTCATTAAAGGAATGGTTAGCTAAAAACTATTCAGACAAAGTTGTAGTTATTAGCTCAACTCAAGACCTAACCAATGTTTGGGAAATGGTTAGCATTAATCAATCTAAAGGGTATAACGAACGCTATAACGTTCCGACATTAATACAAATATTTGGTGATGGGCTAAGTAAAATACAGTGGCAATATCTTGGGACTTTTAACCAAGTTAATAGTGATGTTTCTCACACCCAGATACTTGAAGCTGGAGCTGAAACACCTACGCCTTTAAAAACAGACGCAGCCAAGAAACCCTCTACCAAATTTAAGTTTTATGCGAGTAATCCAATCACAGGGTTTAGTTATTTGCACTGGCCGAAACAGTTAATTTTAGGGCAAGCATTAACGGTAACAGGGCAATTTCAACATTCTTCAGATATTAATAGTCAGTTTGAGCTGAGTTTAGTGAGCAATGACCGTATTCAAGACAGTGTTATTGTTCAGCCGAATGACGTTTTTTCATTAACAACTACCAGTAAAATATCAGGCTTATTTAATTATCAGCTTATTGTAAAAGAGTTACTAAACAAAAGTGCGACGGCAAAACAACTTTTTACCGTAAGTGAAGATATTGCTTTTAGCGTTGTTATGGGAAACCAACCCCGTGTATTGATTAAGCAATCAGCACCGTCATTTGAAACTAGGCGGTTGAAGCAATGGTTGAGTGAGGCTGGCAGCCAAGTACGTGTTTTAAGCCAAATAAGTAAAAGTAAATGGTCGCATCAGAGAGTAAATTCAGTTCAGAAAATAACAGAAAATCAATCTAACGACTTAACTGGCATATTATTAGAAAGCTATGATCTCCTGATTATCGACAGCAGAATGCTGCTTTCGTTGCCAACAATGGAAGTTGAGGCAATATATAATGCAATCAAAGATGGATTAGGGGTATTAATTAATGCGGATAGTACACTATTAACAGCTGAAAATAGCCAATTTGATAAGCTCAATAGGTTACTGAACTTGTTTGAGTTAGCCTCTGTAGATGTCAATAACAACCATGTTTTAGCTTATTGGCCAGAACAACCTAAATTAGCTAAAAGTGACGTTATATCCGCTCAATCGGTCTCAATTAATATAAATGCCAAGCAGGGACGAACTATTGTTGAGTCAGGTAAAGGTCAGGCAGTAGTTGCTAAACAATCATTGGGTTTAGGGTCTGTGGCACTGACGGTACTTAATGAAACTTATCAATGGTCATCACAAGTCAGCCCTGCGTACTATAGTGCTTATTGGCAGTATTTATTATTGAACATATCTCGAGGTGAACAAAACACCCGATGGGTAATGCCTTCAACAAGCGTGTATGCGAAGGTTGATCAGTATCAAAATATTTGTTTAATGTCATCACTAGAAAAGGTGGTTGTTGCTCAGTTGTCGCTAACGGCATATCCGCTTTTAAACAATCAACAGTGTGGACAATTTTTAGCTAGCCAAGCAGGTTGGTATTCATTTAAAGCCTTAAATGATCAACAGTCAAAACTTTCTGAGCAAGCTCGCTACTTTTATGACCAGGACGCTTTTCCAGCCTGGCAGCAGGGCATTAAGCATGCAGTGAGTCAATTTAATGCTGATGCTAACTACACCGATAATTATGCCGATAATGATGTATTTAATTCATCGCATGTTTATCAGCAAGTTGATAAATTTATACTATGGCTAATCATGTTTGTATCACTGGTATTATTATGGTTCGAGAGAAAGTGGCAGAGTAATTAAATTGTTAAGTCTTTAGACAAGTGCTTAGCTAAGTTTTTAAATAAGTCCTTAGACAAGTAAATAGCGAAAGGCTCAGTGAACTAAGTTTACCTGAAACTATGTTTATTTAACGAATATCTTCCTGACTAAAGTGAAAATCAACAGAGGCAATAATAAGTAAAATAGCGCCAAATAATATAGCCCAATGAGCACCCAGTAATGCTAATGCGCTACCAATAAGTGCCATAAGTACATTCGCAACACTAAACGTAGTAGTAATTAACCCCATAAGTTGGCCTTGTTCAATATCGGCATATTGTTCTGAAATATACACCGGTAACAAACCATTAAATATAGCGATTGCGATACCTGTTATGGCATAAACTGGCCAAACATTAGTCTCTGTTAGTAATAAGTGTAAACTAAATAAAACTGCCATTAATACCATGCCAAATATAGCGCCAAACTTTAGCCCCATGATTAGCTTCAATTTTTTAACAAAAAATACACTAGTGATTGTCATACATAAAGTTAATACAACGGTAATATAGCCAATGTTCAGACTTGTAAAATTAAAGTTTTCAACTAACCAAACTGGATAAAATTCGTAGTAGGCATTTAGGCCCAAAGTAGCCAGTAAATAAATTAAAAATATACGCCTAATTTTTGTATTAGCGAGTAAAGCAAATGAGTTCTGCTTACTAAAAAGTTGTGAAAACTTGACATTAGATTGGTTGAGTTCTGAAGCATCAGCTTGTAAAAAAAATGTAACACTGAGTAGAGCTATGACTAAAGCTATAGCTGCTAAGTAGAAAACAGCATCTAAACCATAAACGGCAAGTAACCCTCCAGCTAAAGGGCCAAGTAACCAACCAATATAGCCGGTAGCATTTACAAGGTTAAAGGTATGTGTTTTATCCAATGTTGGAGATAGATCTACTGCGATTGCTTTCGCTATACTGATATTTCCTGAAAAAATTCCTGTTATAAAACGTGCAAAAATCAACATTAAAAAACTTTCAGCAACAACCGCTAATGCTGATAGCACATAACCAATAATAGTTAACACTAGGGTAATAAGTAAGGTTTTCTTACGTCCATAAAGACCTGAAGCAGCGCCTAAAACTGAGCTACCTAAAATAACACCAAGTGGATATATAGCTAATATTATACCAAGTGAAATTTTGCCAGGTAAATCTGCAAAAGTAGTTAGAGGGCTAATTTCATTAAGAAAAATAGGTGCTAGTACTGGGTAAGGCAATGCGATACCAGCGCAACTAAACAGTACCACTAACATGACAGAATATAGTGTTTTTTGGGCTTTAAATTTTTCGACGGTGGAGGCGCTCTCTGCCGGCTCTTTTATTTGAGATAAGTGAATTGTCATAGAGCGTTTTAGGTCTTAAAATTAACATCAGGTTGTGTGCATATCATAAATGCCATGAGCAGCTAAGTAAAACGCCATGATTAAATAAACACAGATTATTGTGAAAATACTTTTTTATAAATACTATAAAAATTAGTTACTTATGTTGGTGTAATTAAGTGTAAACTTAGGGTAATAAATTGTACTATTGCCGTAACACCTTGTACATGGCGTTGTTAATTAATAGTAAACATTTTATGATTATAAAAATTAAAATCATTCATACTTTCAATGGTTGTTATTTATTTATTGATTCGCATTAAACCGCGACAGTAAACATTGAACCGTGTTGATAATACATCCATGAGAATACTGTTAATTCAGTGTAATAAAGTAGGATCAAGTTAATGCCAGATAATATGTCAGTAAAGAAAATATTGCTTGTTGAAGATGACCGCCAGCTATCGGATTTAGTCACTGAGTTTTTAGAAAGTGAAGGTTACCACGTTAAACAAGAGTTTAGAGGTGACACGGTCGAAAAGCGCGTTGATAAGTTTGTCCCAGATTTAATCATTCTAGATATTATGTTACCTGGCAAAGATGGTTTTGCGGTTTGTAAAGATTTACGACCTAGTTTTAAAGGTCCAATTCTAATGCTGACTGCTAAGGGCACTGACTTTGATCAAGTATTAGGTTTAGAAATTGGCGCTGATGATTACGTTATCAAGCCTGTAGAACCTAGAGTACTACTGGCTCGTGTTAATGCACTTTTACGCCGAGGCCAGTTACCTTCTGAAGGCAAAGAAAGTGCTGAAATTGATTGTGGTGAGTTACATATAAGCCGTGGTTCAAGACAAGTAACATTACACGGTAAAAATGTTGATCTAACAAGTCAAGAATTCGATTTACTTTGGTTACTAGCAAGTCGTTCAGGCGAAGTTCAAAACCGAGATTACATATACAAAGCGGTTGTTGGCCGTGAGTACGACGGTATGGACAGAAGTGTTGATGTACGTATTTCTCGTTTACGCAAAAAATTACATGACAGTAATGAAACTCCTTTTCGAATTAAAACTATTTGGGGACAAGGTTACTTATTTGTTCCTGACGCTTGGAGTTAAGTATTATTTCAATGTATAAACTGATGAGTTGCTACGCCAATTCATCAGTATTTTTTCCCTCTTTTTAGGCGTTTTGATGAAACTTGGTCGCTCATTTTTTAGCTTATATTTCCTGATAATCTCTATTTTTATCGTATTCTCATGGATGCTCGATGAAGTGTGGAGTTCTTATCTTGAACAGGATATAGAGTCTTATACTGGCTATAAAAGTATGTTGCTCTCGCTTTCTAATTATTTAGAAAAACATCCAGAAAACGAATGGCAGGAAATACTGTCAGGTGCATCTGAGCAATGGAAACTGCCATTAAAGTTAATGTCAGAACAACAAGTAGAGAAAATCAGTCATCAGCGCCATGATGTAATCAAAGAAGATAACACTCACATTTTTTATGATAATGATGCTGTAGAAATTCATCATCGTATCAATAGCACAGGTGCAGTGATTGTACTTGGCCCAGCCAAAATGCCAACAAGGCCAAGAGTTGAAGCCTTAATTCGTGTTATTTTACTCGCCAGTTTAGCCTGCTTATTGTTTTTTTGGTTACGCCCTTTATCTCGTGATTTGGATCAGCTACGAAAAACAGCTATAGCGTTTGGCCAAGAAAGTTTTGATATGGTAGCGCCGAAAGCTAGATCAACAATGACCGAACCTATGGTAACGGCCTTTAATACCATGGCACATCGTATTAAACGTTTAATAGATGCTCATAAAGAATTGTCTACAGCGGTAGCGCATGAACTGCGCACTCCTTTAGCACGCACCAAGTTTGCCTTACAAATGCTAGCGTGTACCGATGATAAAGCCAAACAAGAAAGATACCGTAACGCTATAAGTAAAGATATTTGTGAATTAGAACAGCTTATTAACGAAATGTTGATTTATGCTAGTTTCGATAATGAAAAGCCGCAGCTAAATTTTTCTCAAGAATCGATGGTTGATATTGTTAAAAATCAGGTGGGTAATTATCAACAGTTTGAGCAAAGCTTTAATATTACTAATTCAATTGGTGATGACAAAGTTGACGTTGATCGTCAATTTATTGCTCGCGCGCTGAACAACTATATATCCAACGCTATCAAATATGGAAACGGTAAAATAGACATCGCTATTTCGAAAAACGCTGAACACTGTCAGGTAATAGTTACCGACAATGGTGAGGGTGTTTGTGATGATTTTAAATGCACCATATTTGATGCATTTTCCCGTGGTGATATTTCTCGTAATCGTGAAACGGGAGGCTTTGGTTTAGGTCTAGCGATTGTATGCCGTATTATGGAATGGCATGGAGGCAGTGCCTCTGTTGTTGATAGTGAAAATGGCGGAGCAAGTTTCATTCTCAGTTGGCCGATTAAACACATTGCAAGTTAATGAGTGATAACTGTACAACATTATGTATTTATTATAAAAATACATAATTAATTCAACTTAGCTATAAAGTAATTTATTTGATTGCCGATAAAGTATTATCGGCAACCAATAAGTAGATTATTTTGACAGTAGACGCATTATCAAACGACATACTTGTACATGAACTTCAATTAGGCGAACAGCTTAATGAAAGCGTTCATAACAAACGTCGCTCTGATTTTTCGTTATTATTGGCGATGCTAACCGATGATGTGCGAGCGCACAGTCAGTTCAAACTTCCACAGACTATTACGCCAGAAAACACGACTTCAACAGAACAATTACGAAAACGTTTTCAACTGCCAAATGAAGCACCTATCGCCTTAAAGAACATTGAAGATACTCAACTTTTCAATCAAGCTGTCCTAATTGAATCTAAACAGTTAGACCATTTACGTTTATTGAATGCATTAACCCCTAATCCTTTGGCGTTTCGTGACGATGCTAGTTTTATAAACCAGCAAGTAATAAGTAATACAAGTTTGTATTGTCAGCAGAAATATAAAGATAAAACATTAGAGCAAACTCAACCAAAAGCTGAGTTTAATGCTGATGCTTGGTTTTCAGGAATAAAAAACTCGTTAGATAAATCAGAATTTTTGTCAGCTGTTGTTTAAAATGCTTTAGCGCAACATTGTTTAAATTTTTTATTGCTCTGACAAAAACAAGTATCGTTTCTTTTAGGTTTAATTAACACTTTACTGTCTGATACTTCGCCATCTAAATAACGCCAAGCGTTATCTTCAATAACAAAGTTCGAGTTCTCACGCATTTGCCATATTTGTCCCTGATGCTGATAAAAGGCCGAAAATTCAACTTGAGCACTTTCTTTATTTATTTTATTTTTTTGATATTCGCTAGCATTATGAATAACAAGTTTTAACCATTTTGTTTGTGCAGCCCATTGTTCAATGTCAACAATCGACTGTTCAAGCTGACTTGCTTTTGCATAGGTAAGATAAATATATTCTGCATTTTTAGTCGCGTAAGCTGAGTAGCGAGATCGCATTAATTGTTCAGGAGAGTTTGATGAAGTTGTTGCCATTATTAATGGTTGGCAACATTGAGCATAGGTGAGTTCTAAGCCGCATGGACATTGCATTTAAGTATTCTATTAAATATTCAATTTCAGTTAGTTTATCATGACAACCTACAACCATTGAAATATTTATCTACAACCAATCTATGATTAATTCGTTAAAGCAATCACCATTAAGTTGGTACTTAATAAGTAAATAATAAGAGAGAAGGGAGTTCAGCCCTTCCTTAATCTAATGAGATATGGTGAAAAATTATTTTAATGTAATTGCTGTGCTTGGCCAACGCTTATTGGTTGCAAGAGTATACAATGAGTTTTACCCATTGCTGCGCAGTGTGCTATTTCATTTAATTCTTCTTGATTATAACTCGCGCCTGACAAAATCATGGCTGAACAAGTACCTTTTAATAAGGTGTTTTTAATATGTTCTAGACTAACATTGACCTTATTTGCATTCACTTTCAATATTTTAGCTGGATTAATTTTACCCATATTAGAGAGTTGCTCTAACGAATCACTTTCAGGGTTAATCATTAAAATCCACTTGTTATTATCGTAATGTTTTTCACAAATATCTTGATATCTTTCAGATAATTCAAAAGGGTTATTTACCGGTACAGTATTACACCAAGGAGAGGTTAGGCTTATTTTTCGGGTATTATCTAGTACAGAGTTTAAGTCTAAGTTGTTGTTATTAAATTCTAAATTTACTTTGTTGATGTTAATCATGTTGCTCACCTCGATATACTGTATGTATGTACAGTATATCGGTTATGGTTTGATTTCAAGTGTTATTTACAACATTCAGCAATATATATAATGCTAAGTTAATAAAGGATGGTAGTGATACTGATCTAGCAATGTGATGGATTTATGATCGTTTATTTAAGCTGAATTTTAATTGCAGTATTTCTACTATGAACCACTATTTGTTTAAAATTGATTAGGGGAGAAAATTAGTTTATAAATTTGAGTTATCAGAGGTATCATTATGCTAGTGTACTGCTTCAAATTAATAGCTCGCTGAACACGACTATTAACCCTCAATCAATAATTTGAACTTTAGTTGCTGGCTAATGTGTTAGTAAGGTTAGATATTTTTTATGATGAAATATGCGTTTGTTAGACAAGTTATCTGGTGTGTATTCGCGTTAATATTGCTCACCTTTTCGTTAGGTATTAGCTGGCAAATAAGTAAAACAACAAATTTTTTATATAGCTTTTGGTATCAAACCTTGCACATCGATGAGGTTATTAAAAAAAACGTACCCAAAAACACCCAGGGTAAACACGACTTTCCTGTCGATAATTTTCAATTGCATGAGAAAATGTTTGCTGAAATTGTTGATGCCATTCATCAGCAAGGCAATCAAGAAGACAATCAACTAGGCAATCTACCAAGTAATACCTTATCTAAAATAAGTTATGTTAATCATCAATCGATATCAAAAGCACTATTAACAAAGAGTGAGGTCGTTCATCTTCAAGATGTTGCTAACTTACTCCGTTCAGTAGAAAAGTTGTGGTGGGTAAATTTATTAATTTTATTGGGTATGATATTTTTTTACTGTCGTAAAGAACAGACAATAAGCGTTAATTTGATAAGAGAAATGCCAACAGGTAAACAAAAAATAATTTCGCTGTTGAGTTTTATTATTTTACTGGTAGTAATATTAAGTATTTGGGGCTTTACTGAGGTTTTTTATTATTTGCACACGGTAGTGTTTCCAGAGAATCATCAGTGGTTTTTCTATTATAGAGATTCTTTAATGGCGACGCTTATGAAGGCTCCTGATATATTTTCGGCTATTGCGGCGCAACTGCTCCTGGTCGCGTTATTTTTAACTTGGGGAGTTGATACGGTATTGCGTCGTTATCAAGTTAAGCATAGCAAACAAAGAGCTTAGCTAGCCATGTATGCATTAAATTGATATACCGTTATTTATGTGGATAATTTGTGGCGTTTAAGGACATTAAATCTATTCACTCAATATATTAATTATATTTTCTTTAGATTTACTTGAGTAGGTTTCAGAAACGTTATCGCTGATAAATAAAGAGGCTTTTACGGCAATTTTTTTAAGTGTTTTTATATCAGCTGTTTGCCACTCGACTTGATCGCCAGTTCGTTCGCAACAGATTATGCCCAATGGGACAAAGTCCTTTTTGAATGTTACATCCAATAAAGAATGTATATTGTGAACATCGAAGTATCCCTTATTAAAGCATTTAGATACGTCATTATTCCTAGCGTCAGAAGCAACTAAAAACTCATTCTCAATAATGTGTGAAAAGTAATCTTTAAAGTCACTGGCCAGTAAATGCTCGCCCATCGTTTGCTTGCCATATTCGTCAAGACAAATGAGAGAAAACATTTCAGAATAGTCACTACAAAACAGCCAAATACCTACCCGATCACATTCAGGAATTGCTGATTTAATGGTTGAACAAATTTTTAATAATTTATTATTTAAAGACGTACGTGGGTTACTTAAATAAACTGATAGGTTTGACAATATTTCCATAAACTACATCAACCAAGAGTCTTTGATTTAAAGTTAGATAAGCGCATGATTTTAAATATTATAAACATCATTTCTAAGTTAATTCGATAAACGGTATTACTATCATATGTTGTAGTTTATAGCCGTTGTCGAATCATCAACAGATTAGATGAAAATCGCGCATTGATTGAGTGTTAATTTAGGTGAAATCAGCATATATATCAAGCTTTATTCAGCTAAGCTAACTTAATAAAAAGTGATAAAGTTTTTTAAATAACAAAGAAATAAATTTTAGACTTAACAATCCGTTTTTTTACTCATTAACGGACCAGTTAAAGAAGGATTAAATGCGAAAGTTAACACCAAATATATCAGAGTAATACTCTACATTGCGCTGAGACTTAACAAGTAATGAAACGATTTTTCACTACTTATTATTAGTTGCTTTAGTATATTTAATACTCGAATAGTTATTTGTTTTTATTGAGGTGAGTTAATTCTTCAATGCGGTCTTGTGTTAACGTGATATAACATTTTTTATAGGCGATAGCTGCGCTTTCGTCTGGTGCGAGGACTAAATACTGCCAACGACAGTTATTTTCTCGGTAGCTGATAAAGTTTCGCTGAGAGCGCTTAAACATATCAAGCGATGTACTTCGTCCATTGTGAAGTGATAACTCTTCTAAAATAAAGGTTTGATTATTTATCCAGGTTTGTAATTCACGATCTTTCTTATCTCTAATACCATCTAAACACCGAGATACATCGGCTGTACTGTCCATAGTTTTTTCGCACAGATCAACCGTATTTTTAGCCATTAAAGAGCTTGAGAACAGCAGGGCGCTGACTAATATGTATCTACTAAGTGTTTTATTATTCATAGCTAATATTTATGCTGGAAGTACTTTTTTGTACGGTTTAACAGTAACGTTTTTATAAACGCCTGCCGCGATGTAAGGGTCTTCGTCAGCCCACTGTTGAGCAGCTACTAAACTGTCGAACTTTGCAATAATAAGTGAGCCAGTAAAGCCTGCATCGCCTGGATTTTCGCTATCGATAGCTGGACAAGGTCCGGCTACTAGTAATCTTCCTTGATTTTGCAACATACGCAATCGGTCTAAATGACTTTCGCGTACACTCATTCTCAGCGCTAAGCTGTTCTCAACATCTTCACTATAAATAAGGTAAAACATTTTATATCCAAAATATTAAATTAAAAATACGTATTACAAATACTAAATTATTCTTGTTTCTCTGTTTTTTGTTCTGAGTCTTCTTGTTCTTCAGGCATATATTTATAAAGAGATAACACTGAGCCAATGGCAAATATAAACGTCATGGCAGTTAAACCAAATACCTTAAAATTAACCCAAGTTTCTAAACTAAAATTAAAGGCAATGTACCAGTTAAGAAAACCACAAAGCGCGAAAAACAATGCCCAAGCTAAGTTTAGTCTGTTCCAAATGTTTTCAGGTAAGGTTAGGGCTTCACCTAAAAACTCTTTCATAATGTTTTTATTAAATAATTTTTGACTCACTAAAAGTGCAATTGCGAAAATCCCTTGGATAATCGTCACTTTCCATTTCAAGAAAGTATCATCATGCATATATATAGTTAAGCCTCCAAAAACGGCAATTAGACCGAAGAAAATCAAATTTCTTTTTGGAATGGGCTGCTTTTTAATTAAAAAATAAGCTATTTGAATGGCGGAAGCGACGATTAGTGCGCCAGTAGCCCAATAGATATCGGCGAATTTATAAAATACGAAAAAAATAACCAGTGGAATATATTCTAAAAATGCGTGCATAAATTCAGTATCAAAAATAACAATGTATCGATTCTACTCAAAGCTCAAGACATACGCCACTCTATTTAGTTAGCTAAAATGTAATAATTTTTAAAAGTCAGGAATAAACGCAGGTTTAGCCCTGAACTTTGAGTCAAGTTATTTACGTTATATCGCCCAGCTTAATATAGCTTAAGCTTGCTTATAACCAAAAGGGTCGTCGATTGAGTAGGAAGGCTCCGTGAACCACTTTGCGCCAGTTTCTGTCATATAAAAATGGTCTTCTAAACGAATACCAAATTCATTAGGTATTACCAGCATGGGTTCATTAGAAAAACACATACCTTTAGTCAGTGGCGTTCTATCGCTGCGAACTAAATATGGCCATTCATGAATATCCAGACCTACACCATGACCTGTTCTATGAGGGCATCCAGGTGTTTGGTAATCAGGTCCTAAGTTTTGGCTTGCTAAGTAAGCTCTTGCTGCAACATCAACATCACCACAAGCAACACCTATTTTGGCTGCGTCGAATGCAGCTTCTTGTGCTAATTTTTCAACCAACCACATATCTCGCTGGCGTTGGTTTGGCTCGCCAAAAACATAGGTACGGGTAATATCTGAGTTATATCCTTCAACCTGACAACCGGTATCAATGAGTACAATGTCATTTTCTTCGAGTGCTTTGGGTGATTTAACACCGTGAGGGTATGAAGAATCTTCACCGAAAAGTACAATACAAAAGTATGAACCAGCAGGTGCACCCACTTTACGGTGAGCTTGATCAATAAAATCAGTCACTTCTTGCACTGTTATACCTACATGCAATATACGAGCTACCGCTTTGTGAACTTCAATAGTCATGTTTTTTGCCTGTTGTAACAAGGCTATTTCAGTATCAGACTTTTCTGCTCTACAACCTGCCGTTACACATTTAGCGTCGATAAGTGTTAACGCTGGGGCTGCTTTTTTAATACCGTCTGCAATAAAAAATGCGGCAGACTCATCAATGGCTAATTGACCTGTTGTTATGCCAATTTCACTTAACGTTTGTGATACTAACTGATAAGGGCTTTCATGCTCTTGCCAACCTTTAATTTCACCTTTTATCGTCATGTACTGACTCAGCGTGTTAACTTCAAAATAAGGAGTAATATATTTTATTTCTCCTTGCTGAGGAATAATAGCGCCCACCATACGTTCACTGGCATACCAGCGTGTACCTGTGAAGTAGTATAAATTTGTTCCTGCATCAATATAGGTAGCTGCTATATTATTTTCAGCCATGATCGCTTGTGCTTTTTTAATACGTTGTTTAAATTCAGCCTCAGAAATCGCTTTTACCTGATTTGTCATATTAGCTAATTTTTCAAGCTCGATTTTTGCGGTAGAGCCGCCAACACCTATAGTCATACTTGTTCCTTAACAATAAAAAATACCGCTATATTTTATACATAATATGAAGTTATGTATCGTAATATTTAAGTTAAATACTATGGGTAAATGTTAATGGGAGAAATTAAATTTAAGCTTTAGCGGTCAATCTTAGTAATCTAGATATAAAATAAAACTATCAAATAACAAAGGATCCCCTATGCGTCAAAAAGTCGAGTTTATCAGTGGAGAACACAAACTTAGTGGTTTGCTAGAAACCCCAGAATCTGATGTTAAATTTTATGCACTATTTGCCCATTGCTTTACTTGTGGTAAAGACATTGCGGCGGCATCACGTATAAGCCGAGCGCTAGTTAGAAAAGGAATTGCCGTGTTAAGGTTCGACTTTACCGGTTTAGGAAATAGCGATGGTGACTTTGCAAATAGTAACTTTTCCTCAAATATAAGAGACTTAATTGCCGCTGCGGATTTTCTTCGTACAACATATCAAGCGCCGAGATTGCTTATTGGTCATAGCTTGGGTGGTGCAGCAGTGCTTAATGTTGCTCAACAGGTTGAAGAAGCTATGGCCATAGTCACTATTGGGGCTCCATCTGATGCCGAACATGTCGCTCATAACTTTGCATTACAAGTCGATGATATTGAAAAGTACGGTAAAGCAGAAGTGAACTTGGCTGGACGTGTGTTTACTATCGAAAAACAGTTTTTAGATGACATTAAACGCTACGATACCAGTCGCATTGGTAATTTAAGGAAAGCACTTTTAGTCATGCATTCACCCATTGACAGTACCGTTAATATCAGTGAAGCGGAAAAAATATATCAAGCGGCCTTACATCCTAAAAGCTTTGTTAGTTTAGATGACGCGGATCATTTATTAACGAATAAGCGTGATGCCGAGTATGCTGCCGATGTAATTTCGGCGTGGGCAGGGCGATATATAACACATGATAAAAGTGTTAATAAAGACGTTAGCAACGTTATGTCTTCAATGAACGCTTCTAAAACAAGTGCTGAATATGGGAAAACTGAAATTACTAAAGGTCATGTGATTGTTGAAGAAAAAAATCATAAATTTACTCAGCATGTAAGCACAGCTAGCCACTATTGGCTTGCAGATGAGCCAGAAAGTGTTGGTGGCAATAATATGGGTCCTGATCCTTATGAGCATTTACTTGCCGGTTTAGGCGCCTGTACTGCTATGACACTTCGTATGTATGCCACACGCAAAAATCTTGCTATAAAACATATAAAAGTTGAACTAAAGCATAGTCGAAATTATTTACTTGATTGCCAAGAGTGTGAAGAGCAAAGCCAAGGTATTGAAGCCATAGTGCGTGAAATTAGTTTTATTGGTGAGTTAGACGCTAAGCAACAAGCACGATTTTTAGAAATAGCAGATAAATGCCCAGTCCATAAAACCTTGCACAATAACGTAAAAGTCATCAGTAAGTTGGTCAATTAATCTGATGGTTTTTAAGGTGATAGCATAGTCAGTAACGCTACAAATAACTTTCTGATGTTAGTAATGTTTATGTACTTTCTTTTCAAAGTTATTTACATTAGTCGCATTACCTTTTTATGAAAATAAAAAAAATACGCTGACTAAGCTGTTACTTTTTGATGAAATCCAGGAGCTATAATGGAATCGCATGGAGATTACAAAATTAATCTGACTGGAAATGTAGTACATATATATCCATCAGGAAGCTTTAATCAAGAAGGTGTTAAGCAATTAAACGATAAAGTTTTATTAATTGCTCCTCAAAACTCTCCTTGGGCCTTGCTAGCTCACGCCGATGAATCTGCTGGTTTAACACCTGAAGCGGTTAACGAAATAATTAATTTTTTTCAGCAGATAAGTAAAGAAAACTGTGTCGTTATAGGCATTGCAGCTTTACCAACTTGGCAAGGGGGGCTTGAAAAATCAATCAAAGAAAATGCTGATATTACTATACCCGTTTATCTGGATGCTAACTTATCGAAATTAGATTCATTGATTAAAAAAATCATGGATAGTGCTTAAGTATATGAGAAAGTTAATTTTATTAGCGCTTTTGGTTGTTGTGTTTACTGAGGTTTTTAAGATTAAACCTTTTACAAATTTCACTTGAAAATAATATATTTGAAGAGCGCTTTATGTCTAATTCAATGTCTTTAGAAAAAATATTTATGATTTTAGCCATTATACTTGGCTTGGGTTCAACGGTTGATTTAATTTATAACTTAGTGACTTTAAACTTTCAATTAGCTGAAATATTGCGCTGTAGCTTCAATATCGTTATTGCTTTATTGATATACCTATACGCGAATAAGAAACATAAAGAAAAGCTTAACTCTCTTGTGTAGACGTTTATTAACGGTAATTTAAACCTTATACACACAACAAAGAAAATATAACATGCTAGGATTAATACTTATGGCGAATCAAGTCTTGATTCATGGAGTGTAGATGAAATCTGTTATAAATTTATTGATTGTCATCATCTCTTTATTAAGCCTATTTGCTGGCATAGCAAAAGTTATCCATAGCCCTGATGAAGTTCAGTTTTTACAACATTTCATGTTTAATGACTTTGCTATTACCCTCTATGGTGTCATTCAAATTTTCGCTGCAGCTTTGCTTTCAATGGGACATTTTTTTACTTATCACAAGGTTGCGAAAGTGGGGGCAGTTTTCGTCGCTTTAGCCTTTCTATTATCAAGTGTTTTAATCTTTGTTAGCGGAAGCTTTATTTTTGCATTGATTTCATTATTACCTGTCGCTTGCACAGCCTTAATTATTCGTCAAATGCACTTGAACAATAACATCAACACGAACACCAACACCTAAAGTTTCGAGGGTTTAGCCTTAGTTCTCGATTAACCTTTTTAAGCTATTTTCATTTCATTACTTATCTTACTAAGCTTTGTTCTATATCAAAGAAACGTTGAATCTTGTGTGTTATTTTTAAGTAATATACATCAGCTGAGAGGGTATTATGAACAGTATATTAGTGATTGCAGATTTATCGGAAAGTAAGCAAGTGGCTATTCAGCGCGCTTGTGAACTTGCTAAAAGCAGCCATAATTCTTTACATATTGTTTACTTTTGTTATCAAAGTTTACGACTTATTGATGATGATCCACAAAAGATACAACAAACAATAATAGATGCAGTTAAACAAGATGCAAAAAAATCACTCAAGACAATAGTCCCTGAAGGAGTTAACTACAGTTTTGACGTTGTTTGGGAAAAGCGTATTTATAATTGGATAAATAATTACGCAGAAGAACATAGCCCAACCATGGTGGTAAAAACGGCACACCGAAGTGAGACTTTTTTGTACACGTCAACTGATTGGCAATTATTACGCGAATGCCCAGCACCTGTTTTTATTGTCAGTGATAATAAATGGCGCAAATCACCTAATGTATTAGCCGCAATAGATCTAGAAACCAAACGCAAAAGTAAACAAGCGTTAAACCATCAAATATTGAAAGCCGCTAAAGTATTTTCTCAAACCAATGAAGCGGAATTATTTGTATGCTACACCGTAGTATTTTCAAAAGTATTACGTGACTTAGGTATTCACTTCAAAGACGAGTTAGAGCTTAAGGCAGCTAAAACCTTAAAAACCCAAATAGAAACGTTGGCTGTTGAATACGACATACCTGTCGCTAACTTTCATGTTAAAGCAGGCGAACCAGAAAAGGTTATTCCCAGCATTGCCGCGCAGCAAAAAGCAGGCTTAGTTGTCATAGGTACGGTTGGGCGTAAAGGTTTGCAAGCTAAAGTACTAGGGAATACTGCGGAGAAAATTTTGAGTTTGTTGAAATCAGATGTACTTGCTTTAAAGCCAGAGTAATTAAGGCTATAACGTAAAGTGACTCCATGCTTACTGACAGAATTGAAAGCTTTGTAGGCGTTGTTATTTAGGCATTGTTATTTAGACGTTGTCATTTGAAAGGTGTGATTTTAAAGGCTTAACTTGAAAGGTGAAAAATAAAAACTTCGGCACAAGTAGCCGAAGTTTTATATTGTAAAATAAGTTACTGCTTAATTATTTTTTTTCAGCGTTTATCAGCTCTGCTACTTTTTCGTTATGCTGCACTAATGGCAACATGCCTTTAAGTAAACGACCAAATATATCTGCACCAGTAATAATGCGTCTAGTTTCGCCCCACACTAATAACACATCGTGTTCAATAACACCGTCGAAGTTTTTATCAATTGAGGTGTTCACTTTCATTTGTAAAATAGCTTCGTTTAATGACGTAGTTTCATCTGAGATAACAACCGGGCGATGACAATAACTGTAAGGGTCAAAGTTCTCTGACTGAAACAGTGCGCTTCGTAAAAAACCATCAGCATCAATAACTAATAATGGTGTACCTTCAAGGTTTGTTATAACCACCCAGCTGTGACCTGACTCATTGAGCATAGTTAAAAAAGGATCATTAGCACCAGAGTATGTGTCAGGCAAAATAGGCAAATCAAGCTTTGTTGGTAACGCTATAATAGAGCTTGGGTCTAACACTTCACCTTCTTCAGTGACCTTAATTTCATCTAAGGCAAAAAAGTTTAACGCGCCGATACCTTCAACATGGTTTAAATCAGCTTCTTCGGCACGTATATGCTCTTTAATAATATTACCGAGTTCACTCTCCCCTAAGTAGGTAATACCTTCTTTACCTAACCATGCATCTAGAATGAGTGCGCTTGGTCGCGCCACGGGGTAAAGAACAAATTGGTAGAAACGAATAATCGGAGCTAGCATGCTGCCCATTTTTAAAGCGTTACGAGAAAAGTAAGCTTGTGGTGTTATTTCACCCACGATGGTAATGGCTATTGTTGAGAATAAAAACGCGCCAACACCGGCTAATACTGAATCTGACAACATGGTTAATAAAACATTAATTCCTACGTTGCCCCATAAAATAGTAGCAAGTAAAAAGTTAGAATCGTTTCTTAACGTTAATACAATTTTGGCGGCTTTATTGCCTTTATTCGCTTCTACTTCTAACTGCAGTCTACTCAGTGAAAAAAAAGCTAAATTTAATCCTGAAAAAATAGCTGATTGTGAAATACAAAACACAATAGCAATCCAGGTGATAGTTTCTACAGGCATTACTTAAATCCTCTTTTTACTTTTCTTAAAGTAGCAGTAAGCTACCTAATCCTAAAAATACAACGAAACCAACAATGTCGGTTACTGTGGTTAAAATAACCGCGCCAGATAAGGCAGGGTCAATATTCAATTTATTCAAAATGGCAGGGATCATAACGCCGGATGCCGATGCCGTCAGTAAATTTAATAAGATTGCTAAGGCAATAACGAAACTCAGTTGTGCATTGTCAAACCAAAAGTAGGTAATTACGCCAATAACAAGCGACCAAATTATACCGTTTAGCCCACCAACTTTTAATTCCTTACGTAATAGTACTTTTCTGTTTTGTTCTGTTATCTGACCTAATGCCATACCTCGAACAATAACGGTTAACGTTTGGCTACCTGAAACCCCACCCATTGATGCTACAACAGGCATTAAAACAGCTAAAGCCACCACTTGTTGCAAGGTAGCTTCAAAAAAGCCAATAAACCAAGAGGCTAAAAATGCAGTAATTAAATTAATACCAAGCCAAATGCCACGGTTTTTGGCACTGGTTCTAACACTTGAAAATAAATCTTCGTCGGTAGATAAACCGGCTGCACTGTTAATTTGCTCTGTTTGTGTTTCTTGTTTGACTTGATAAGCCGTCTCAACGGTAAAACGGCCAAGGAAGTGGTCGTTTTCATCAACAACAGGCAATGACATTTTACCCGATAAAATTACAGCTTCTGCCGCCGAAGTTAATTCTTCATTACCATTGAGTTTAATGGTTTCAGGCGAAAACAATGTTTTTAGGGTACTTTCAGCATCACTTTGAATTAAGCTGTTAATGTCAACAGTGCCAGTTAGAACACCCTCTTTATTTACTGCATAAAAGTCTTCTGTATAAGGAGATAAGCCTTTTTGTAATAATAATTGCGCACTGGTTATTTTAAGCTTTTCAGAAATACGGACATAATTGTAATCTAGCCAATGGCCGACCTGATCAACAGTAAACTGTTGTGCTTGTTGATAAAGTTTTCGCTGCGAGTCGTCTAGATTTTTGATCGCATATTTTAATAATCGACTCGGTATTTCTTCTGCAATTTCAATTACATCGTCAACGTCAAGTTGAGCGAGTAGTTCGAAGCACTCATCATCACTTAACGCCTGAATTAAGCTTGTTCTTGTGCCTTGTCCCATATCGACAAAAGCATCTTTTTGAATGTCTTCTGGGTACGTAGCCCAGACGCTTAAACGTTTATCTTGTGGCAGAGCTTCAATTAATAGCGCGAACTGCTCTGCTACAAGAGTTTCATTTGCAGCAAGCATTATTTGGGCTATGTCTTGCTCATGCTCTGCAATGAGAATGTCGTCGATAACTAAGGATAATTTATCAATAGTATTTTCTAACATTGGTTAATCCTTAAAACCGTTTTAATAACGGGATATGATCTTTATTGAGTAATGAATTGTATAACACTTGTGGTTAACTATTATGGTGTTAATTTTATTCGTATTTACAGGTAATTGTATTACAATCAGGTAGAAATAAGTTAGCTTTAATAACAAAATAGTTAAGTTTATTTTACAGTTTTTTGTTACTGATTCTCAGGTGTTTATAAAAGCTGAGAATAGGGTTAATAAATTATCCCGTTTTATTCGGGGCATATTGAGAGTATAAAATGATAAAATGTATGTTGATTTCACCTACACAAGAAACCGTTATCGGTAGTCGTGAATTAATAAGTCAATGGCAGGAAAATAACGACACTACGTTATGGATTGATCTTGATAACGTTGACTTAGAAGAAGAGAAAAAAATATTAACAGAATTTAAATGTCATCCTCTTGCGATCAACGATGTGCTGCGTGAGCGCCATCCTCCTAAAATTGAACTGTTTAAAGATTATATCTTTATGTTGTATCGCGGCATTGTTGCTAACGATGACAGCCTGAAATTCAATCATTTACAAATAAGTATGTTTATCGGCAAGCGCGTGTTAATTACTCGACATCCACAAAGTTCGTTAGCGATTAACGAGTTATTTTGTGAAATAGGTGAAAAGTACCTTAAGCGTAGTCCTGTTCATTTAGCACTAAGACTTTTCCATAGCAGCTGTGGTTACTACCTTAAAGAAATGTTTAGTTTTGAAGCTGAGCTAGAAAGAATTGAAGATGACTTTCAATTAAGTGGTAACGACCAAATGATGAAACAAATTACCTCTTATCGTTCACAACTGGTTAAAATAAGACGTACTTTTAATTATCACGTAAACATGGGTGAAACCTTAAAAGCTTATGTTGATGATGAAGACACTGATTTAATCACTGATAAAGAAACTCATACGGTGAATGACTTACGTGAACGTCTCGACCGCCTGCTCAGTTTGTCGCAAATGTATTATGATATTTGTGGTGATTTAATTAATGGTTATATGTCAGTAACATCACATCAACTGAATGCTACTATGCGAGTATTAACGGTTATTACAGCATTATTTGTGCCGTTAACTTTTCTCGCCGGTATCTACGGTATGAACTTTGAATATATACCTGAGCTAAAAGCTGATAATGGTTACTTCATCTTATTAGGTGTTATGGCTGTGGTTTCAGTCGTATTGCTAATCGTATTTAAGCGAAAACGCTGGTTATAGCAATGTTAACTCATAGAAATATGGGTTAAAACTAGATTGAATAGGAAGTTATGCCGAGTCAAAACGGTATAGCTTCCTAATATAAATTACATCAGAGCTTATTAAATTACACTGATGGTTTTAGCGGGGTGTGTTCGACTTTAAGCCATTTTTTACTCAGGCCAATCCATATTGGGCTACTCAGTAATGATAACGAGATAACACATAAGGCTAATTGGTAACCATACTCATTAATAATACTTGCCTGATGACCAACAGCAGCTAGCACAAAACTAAACTCACCTATTTGCGATAACAACACTCCAGCATAAAGACTCTCTTTCCAACTGAATTTTGACAACTTTAAAATAATAGCATTGATGAAAATATTAGTAATTAATGCGGCCATCACTAAAATAGCAGTTTGTTGCCAATGACTTATTAAAAAACTAATGTCTAGCAACATGCCTACTGAAACAAAAAACAAGGCAACAAATAACACCCTAAATGAATCTAAAGTCCGATGTACCCATAAGGTTTCTTTAGCTGCTCCCACAAGCATACCAGCAATAAATGCTCCTAAAGCGGTTGACAGCTCAAACCATGCTGTGAGCATAGCTAAGCCAAAACAAATACCTAATGCAGCAAAAAGTTGTAATTCATGATCACCCTTTAACCACTTTGATAGCGGTAAATGTACTTGTTTACGGGTAATTACAAAGGCGAATAATGCAACGGCGAATAGCGTGCCGACACCTTGTTTTACTAATTGAACATTGTCGATGTTACCCGCACCAAGTAACCCTATGATAATCAGCATAGGAATAATGGCTAAGTCTTGCGCGAGTAAAATACCTAATGCACTTTGCCCTAAGCTAGATGAAAGCATGCCATTATCTTGTAGTAATTTGATAACAATAGCGGTACTACTCAGGCTGATAACAAAGCCAATTAATACAATGCGAGCTAAACTCCAGTCAAACCAAATACCTAATAACCAAACGCAACCAACACTGAGTATAATTTGCATCAAGGTACCGAAAATAATGAGTTTCCAGTTTTCGACTAATTTATGAATGTCGGTTTCCATACCAACAAAAAACAACAGTAAAACCACGCCCGCTGTGCCTAAACGTGAAATACTGTCAATGTCGGTAACTAAACCAAAGCCCCAAGGACCGATAAAAATTCCTGCAATTAAATAAGCGACGACATGGGGTTGTCGAAAAAATTTCAAGATAAAGCCTAACAACAGTATAAAGAAAATAGCGCCCACCGCTTGAGGTAAAAATGGGTCCATGTGCATAGCTGTTAA